>JADZFI010000199.1 GCA_020850025.1 Saprospiraceae bacterium | reverse complement strand
TGCCAGCACCAGTTTGCCATAGCCGGTTACCAGCGGGCAGGAGGTGTAGCCCAGATATGTGGCAGAGGGCAGCCGCCCTTCCATTACATCCAGAAGATTGGTCACCACTACCGGCGCCTGTTTGCGGATGGCGGCCCCTGTTTTGGAGATGGGGAGCCCGGAGGCGTCGCCCAGGGAGAAAATATTGGTGTGGCGCACATGCTGGAGCGTGCCTTTGTCTACCTCCACCCAGCCGGCGCTGTTGGCCAGGGAGCTGTTTCGAATAAAATCAGGGGCGCTTTGCGGCGGGGTTACGTGAATCATGTCAAAATCCATCACTTTCACTTCGCCCTTGTTCTCCTCTCCGAAACCCACGAAGGTTGCTTTTTTGTTGGGGCCGTCAATTTCCGTGAGGTTGTACTGGAAGTTCAGTTTGATGTTGCCGCGCCTCACCACTTTCAGCAAGGTTTTTTCATAATCAGGCACGGCAAACAATTTGGCTCCGCCGCTCCAGTATTGCACATCCGCTTTGGGAAGTACTCCGTGTTTGCGGAAATAATCTGCCGCCAGGTACATGATCTTGTGAGGGGCGCCGCCGCATTTCACCGGCGTGGAAGGGTTGTGAAAAATAGCCGTGCCTCCCTTGAAGTTTTTCAGGCACTCAAAAGTGTAAGGGGCAGTTTCGTAGGAATAGTTGCTGCACACGTTGTTTTTTCCGAGCGTTTCTTTCAGCCCTTTAATCTCATGCCAGTTGAGCTGAATGCCCGGGCATACCACCATGTAATCGTACGTTACGGAGCCATTGTCCAGTTCCACCCGGTTTTCATCCGGTGCGAATGACACGGCTTTCAGCTTGATCCAGGTCACTTTCTTTGGCATCACAGAGGCCTCAGTGCGCTCGGTTTTTTCGATGTCAAAGGTGCCGGCGCCTACCAAGGTCCAGGCAGGCTGGTAATCGTGTTTGTCGGCCGGATCTACTATGGCAATGTCCAGTTTACGGTTTTTACGCAGCAACTGTGCCGCTGTAGAAATTCCGGCGTTTCCGCCGCCAATGATGAGTATTTGATGGTGTGGCATGAGCAAGCAACCGTATGGTGAAATAATAGGACAAAACTCGGTCTGTGGGTAAACTCCTGAATTGTACTTTTCAAGGTGAAGTCGGTACTATTCAGGGGTTTTTCAGTGTAGCATGAACAAAAAAGCCGAAGGTGAATGCCTCCGGCTTTTGCTGACTACAACATCAATTCAAATTCAGCGATTTCCGGGCTAAGTAGAAATCTACCATTTCGTAATCGCTATTCAAGCGTGCGTCGAGTTCCTCCAGCGTTTTGGGAGGTGGCACAATGGCTTTGTCGCCGGGTTTCCAATCAAGCGGCAAGGCGCACTTGTGCTGATCCACTGTTTGCAGGGCAATCAGGGCGCGCTTTATTTCTTCCATATTTCTGCCCACGTTGAGCGGGTAGTACATCATGAGTCGGATTTTGAAATTGGGGTCAATGAAAAACACGGCGCGAACGGCTGCCGTTTCGCTTTCTCCCGGCTGAAGCATACCGTATTTTTTTGCAACCGACATATCCAGGTCTGCAATAATGGGGAATTCAAACAGCACGCCTGTTTTTTCCCGCACATTTTGCACCCAGGCCACGTGAGCGTGTATGCTGTCTATGCTAAGCCCAATCAGTTTGGCTCCTCTTTCATTAAAAAATGCCTTCTCTTTGGCAAAGCCACTCATTTCAGTGGTGCAAACCGGCGTAAAATCAGCCGGGTGAGAAAATAGAATGGTCCATGAGCCTTTGGCATATTCAGAAAAACGGAGTTTGCCGGTGGTAGTCAGGGCTTCGAAATCCGGCGCCTGATCTCCAATACGCGGCATGGGATATATTACATTGGTATCCATTGTGAGAAAAGTTTATTGTTTTTTCTGCACAAAGGTTCGTCTTTCTACTTCTGAAGCAGTAGACTGATTAAGGGTATAAGTGGTACTTTTTATGGAATACGGTTATTAGCTCTTAAGAAACTCCGCAAGCAATTGGTGGAAATGATGCGTTCCCTGTTCTCGCTCCGGAGCATACCTGCCGTGCCGGTAAAACCGGGAGCGGATGCCGCGCTGCACGTTTTCCACAATTTCCTCGTCTTCCAGTTCCACCTGATCCAGTCCGGAGCCTGCGCCGGTGTTCAGTCGCGATTCATCGTACACATACACCAAAAAGCGCACCCGGCAGGACTCCGGCCCCGTTGGTTCCACCAGATTGAAAGAGAGTCCCCAGGGGTAAAAGTTGAACATCATATTGGGAAATACCCAGAAATAATAAGCTGCCACATCTTTCCCGTAATCCGGCGAGCCGGACGGAAGCTCAAAACACTCATCGCCTTTTTTGCCAATGCCCAATTGCAAATTGGAATATCGGAACAGCTCGGTGCTGTAACTGTTCCAGTCGAGCACCGCGTTCAGGCCTCCGTGCACGAAGGGAATGTGAAAACCCTCCAGGTAGTTTTCGCAGTAAAGCGCCCAATGCGCTTTCACGTGGTAATCTTTGGACAAATCAGGCCGAAAAATCATATTGTCAAGCGGCAACCATCCAACCCGTTGCATCATTTCTCCGAAAAACAGTTCAGGAGCCTTGGCCGGATTCAAACTGCTGAACAACAGATTGCCCCATTGAAAAAGCGGGAGCTGCTTCAGATGGTCGGCCTCCGTAGGGAAATTCTCCACACCGGCAAACTCCGGCATATACTGAAACCGGCCGTCCAGCCCGAACAGGCGCCCGTGGTATTTACACCGCAATCTGCTCGACTTACACGGCTCATTTGCCAGCAAATTGCCGCGGTGGGTGCATACATTGGATAAACAGTGCAAAACGCCGGATTCATCGCGGGAAAGCAACAACGGCTCGTTCATAAAGCCATCCAACAGGGTAAACGGCCAAATGCTTCCCTGCTCTGGCGCCAATTGGGTGTGGCCAGCATATTGCCACGATGGCGCAAATATTTTTTCTTTGGAAGCTTCATACACCGCCAAACTGGTGTACACCTCCTTGGCAATGGTTTGTGCGCGGGCAATATTTGGATCAACGTGAAACATAAGAAGAGGGTAATTTTTGACTTTAACGCCGGAGTCACGGGGCAAACATAATGACGTTTTGCCGCGATGCGGCAGGGCTACCAACGTTAAGGGGCTACGCCCCGAGGTGCTGCTCCTGGGATAACGAAAAGTCTGAATATCTATACTAAGCTCTCCGCTATGGCTACATCTTAGCGTCCTAGTGCCTTTGAGCCTTAGTGTTACCTTCGCGCCCTCGCGCCTTAGTGTCTTTGTGTTAGCGCCTTATTAATTAACTTTGCGCCTTCAAACATAAATGCAACGCATGAAACATCTTTTCCTGTTTTTCCTCGGCTTCATAGTACTCCAATCCTGCGCCAACAATCCCTCCGGCAGCGGCAGCAATGCTTCTTCTTCCGGCCCGGCCATGCCTTCCGACTCCTCTGCCTATCTGGGTGATTCCCCAGACGGACGGTTTCGCGCTTTTAAAAGCAAGGAAGCCAACGGTACCGGATTGAATCTGGTGAACCTCAGCGATTTGAAAACCTACCAGGTCGCCGTCAGCGCGGACAGCATTCCAAAGCTTTTCTGGTCGAAAGACAAGCGCTATTTGATTACCAATAAGGCAACTCCCGACAGCACACACAAGGCGGAAGCAATGGTGTACGACCTGTACAAGATGGAGACTGCGCGCACCTATCCCGGAGAATTGATCACCTTCGACCTGTTACACGAAGTTATTTTCTTCCACACCGCAGAGACAACCCGTCAGAGCGTCAACTTTGTGTATCTGAATAATCCGAACTTTGTAACACCCCGCGATGTCATAGCTGTACCTATAGGCAAGTTGCCGTCTATGATTTTGATGCCTAAAGACCGGCAGGCACGGGTGAAGGCTTTTACTACCGACGACACTCCGGTAAACTTCATCATCCACTATTGATTCAGCACCATGCAGGCCGATCTTTCCGCATTTCAGTCCGCCATAAGGGCGGGGATACCTTCCGAGTTGCCACCTGCCCGCCCGCTTGATCCTGAGGTGAGCCATGCCCCGCGCAGGGTAGTGGAGGGCGTATTGACCCAGAACGAAAAAGTCCTGGCCATTCAAAATGCCCTTCGCTATTTTCCAACAGCCTGGCATCGGGAGTTGGCGGCTGAGTTTGCGGAAGAACTACGCCGGTACGGCCGAATCTACATGTATCGGTTCCGGCCGGAATATGCCATGCACTCAAGGCCCATCGAGCATTACCCGGCCCGTTGCCGCCAGGCGGCCGCCATCATGCTCATGATCCAGAACAATTTGGACCCCAAAGTGGCCAAGCATCCGCACGAGCTGATTACCTACGGAGGCAACGGAGCGGTGTTCCAGAACTGGGCGCAATACCTGCTCACCATGCAGTACCTCTCGGAAATGACCGAGCACCAAACTCTGGTGCTTTACTCCGGTCATCCGCTGGGCCTGTTCCCGAGTCATCCGGATGCGCCCCGGGTGGTAGTGACCAACGGCATGATGATCCCGAATTATTCCAAAAAAGAAGACTGGAACAAATACAATGCCCTGGGTGTCACGCAATACGGCCAAATGACGGCAGGTTCGTTCATGTACATAGGCCCGCAAGGCATTGTTCATGGCACCACCATCACCCTGCTCAATGCCGGACGGCGCATGGGCCTGGGCGATTCGCTGGCAGGGCGGGTGTTTGTTACTTCCGGTCTGGGAGGAATGAGCGGCGCACAGGCCATCGCAGCGGTGGTGACCGGGTGTGTGGGCATCATCGCCGAGGTAGACGGTGAAATGGTGCAGCAGCGCCTCACCGATGGGTACATCAAGCATGAGAATGTTTACAGCGACCTTGATGCACTCATTACCCGCATGGAGGATTGTAGACGCGACAAGATCGCCGTGGCGCTGGTGTACCACGGCAATATTGTGGACCTGTGGGAGCGCTTTGTGCAGCAAAACATACAGATCGAGCTTGGTTCCGACCAAACCAGTTGCCATAACATTCACGATATGGGCTACTGTCCGGTGGGATATACCTTTGAACAAGCCAAACAATTACTGATACAGGACAAACCTAAATTCATGGAGGAAGTGGCCAAAACGCTGCGCCGCCATGTGGACGCCATCAATACCATGAGCGCCAGAGGAATGTATTTCTGGGATTATGGCAATGCATTCCTGAAAGAAGCCGGCGATGTGGGTGCGGAGGTTTTCCGGACAGATGCTGGAGGCTTTGGCGACCGCTCGCCGTTCCGCTATCCCTCCTATGTGGAAGACATCATGGGGCCTTTGTGCTTTGACTACGGCTTTGGGCCCTTCCGTTGGGTTTGTTGCTCCGGCGATTTGGCCGATTTGGCGAAAACCGACCGGATTGCTGCCCGGGTGCTGGAGCAAATGCTGGAAGAAGCTCCTGAAGAAATTCGCGGGCAAATTCAGGACAACCTTCGCTGGATTCGCGATGCACAGAAAAACCTTCCGGTGGTGGGCTCTCATTCCCGCATCCTGTATGCCGACTCCGAGGGTCGCATGCGTATATCAAAAGCCTTTAACGATGCCATTGCCTCCGGGGAACTGCGCGGTCCGGTAGTTTTGGGGCGCGACCACCACGACGTGAGTGGAACTGATTCTCCCTTCCGTGAAACCGCCAATATTTACGATGGCTCCCGGTTTACAGCCGATATGGCTGTGCATAACGTCATTGGCGATTCTTTCCGCGGAGCTACCTGGGTGAGCCTGCACAACGGCGGCGGGGTAGGCTGGGGCGAAGTGATCAACGGCGGCTTCGGGATGGTGCTGGATGGCTCGGCTGAGGCTGACCGCAGGCTGCACTCCATGCTGTTCTGGGATGTGAACAACGGCATCAGCAGGCGCGCATGGGCCCGGAACCCGCACGCGCTGAGCACTATTCAGCGCACCATGCAGCAGTACCCCGATTTAAAGGTTACCCTGCCCAACATAGCAGATGAAGATATGATCATGCAAGTGATCTGATAAGTGCAGAGGGGGCTCTTAAGTCGCATTTTTAGTTATACCGCAGAGGCGGAGAGGTTCTGATGATCAATGCTATACACCTCAGCGTCTCCCCGCCTCTGCGGTATAATTTACATATGAGTGCTCCCTCTACTCTTTCACCCGACCCATTCCCAGCATATTCAGCATCCAGCGCGGCAAAGGTTTTGCCGGGTTGCTGCGTTTGCGCAGGTCGAGGTACCAGCCCAGTTTCTTGAGGATCGGAATTTTGTGGGTTTCCACAAATTCGATGAGCGTGCCGTCGGGATCCTCGATGTAGGAAAAATATCCGGCGGCTTGACCCATGTCAAATGAGCCGCTGCTGTCTACGGTAAAGGGGTGGCCATTTTCTGCGCAATATTTTTTCCATGCTGCCATTCCATTCACGTCGAAACACAGGTGGATATAGCCCAGATCGCCCCAGTAGCGGTTTTCAAAAATTTTGCGCGGGCTGTTATCCAGGCTTTGCACCAATTCAATTTCGCTGTCGCCGAGCAGTGGACTGAACGGCCCTTTGCGTTTTTCGGCATGGGTTAGCAATACCCTGCGGAAGCGACCAAAGCCGCCATCAAGGCCCTTCCACTCCGGGAAAGCGTCGGTTTGGTCGTGCACAACCGTTTGGTAACCCAGTATATTGCCATAGAACTTCATGGCGCGATCCATGTCGGAAACGCCGATGATAGCGCCATAAACACCACCTGTTTGCCTGCTTCCGGATTTGGAGAACCAGTTGGAGGCGCCCACAATTTCGAAGGTATTGTTCCAGGGATCTTTTACAAAAAAGCTTTCTGTGCCGTCAGGTCGTGCAGTTGGGGAGCTGAGCGTGTTCACTCCCTGCTTGCGCATAAAGTGAAAGCTTGCGGCAACATCGGCCGATTTAATTTTGCAGATATTGATGCCCAGATCGCCGAGTTGTGGCTGAAAGGATGGGGGTATTGGCGGACGGTTGGTGTACTGCCATATTTCCATGCCGCCGCCGCCTCGCATATTGAGGGCCAGAATGGCGTGGCGCGATTGTGGTTGGCCACCGGTGTAAGGCAGCATTAAGCCGGCCTCAGCTGCCTCCTCAAAAATTGGCACATCCATGCCGAAATGTTGACGGTACCACCTAAAAGCTTCATGCACCTGGCTTACGCCGATGCCCATTTGTTGAATGCCAGATATAAACATGATTGACGGTTGACGGCCTACGGCCTACGGGTTGACGGCTTAGGATTTACAGGAGCCGAGTATGGTGATTTGTTTGGGGTTGTGCAATTCGATGCTGAGCCGCTCCTGATTTTTCTTGCGAACAGGTCGGCCGGTGATGCGAACTTTTTTTTGATGGTATTCCAAAGCAGGCAGGAATTTGCTTTGGTTGGACTCCCAGATGACCACGGAAAAAGGGTTGTCGGGGTAGGGGGCAAACATATCCAGAAAGATGGGTTTGCCCTTCAGACGATCGTTGTAGCTGGCCCGGACGATGCAGCCCTCAATGGTGATGAGCGCTCCCTCGTGGAGAGCAAGCTCTTGGGGCGTGGTAAGAATGAAGTCCGCGCGTTCCAGTGTAGAATCGGCTGCGGGCGGATCGGATTGTGCAAAGAGTTGGCTCCAGCATAGCCAGAGCAACAGGATTGTAATTTGACGTATCATACAGGAATTGGCGCAAAGGTAGTAAAGCCTTTACGCAATCAGTCAGAATATTGCAAGCATTCGGCTTTAGGCTAATTTTAGCATATAGAGCAGGGGGCACTGGACATTTTGGTT
>JADZFI010000198.1 GCA_020850025.1 Saprospiraceae bacterium | reverse complement strand
CAAATGGAAACCCCAGCCAGGGTAATGAAAGATGCTGTCCAGGGTAATGAGCGGCACCTTCAGTTTGTATTGTTGTTTGCCTCCCGCCTGAGGGAGTATATGCTGGAAGGACGTTGTCCATCTACTACGGCCCGGCACAATCTGGAGATCGCCTCTGAGGCCATTTCGGATGCTGCCATTAAGCTTTATCACAGTCTTCCCAACGATCCTTTGCGTCACACCGGCAAGCACAGCGAGGCGGTGCCGGATAATCGCCAGGTGGTACGGGTAATACTGGAGAATACCCTTAAGGTTTGCCGCCTGGTTCATCCCTCTGAGGAGTTACTGGAGTTGGCGGTGCTGGAGAGTTGTGGCGGTGGTAAATGTCAGTGGCTGGAGCGGGTGGATGTGATTGGCGACCGCTTCCAGTTCGTTCCCAACGGGGCATATGACTTATTGGGTGAGATACATGAGTTGATTGAACTCTTGCAGCAGATGGAATCCGAACAAACGCACAAACTTGTCAAAGACAAGGGTCTGCTAAGAGAGGATTTATACTTCAGTTTGCTGGCCAAACGTCAGGCTCTGGGTGCACAGATCGCGGAGGATGTCAAGCGTCGTCGTCCTTACACGGATGTTCGGGAATCCATGATACGCTTTGTTAACGACTGTTTGCTTGGTGCAGAAGTATTTTCGGATCATGATGCCAGATCCCAGGGGGGATCATTTTATCGCCTGGCGCTGGAGTATTTATTGCCTGGGCTATTGGTTGCGCCAGCTGCCAATACCGATGTGGAGGTGCGTTGGTTTACGCTTGACGATCAGGGAGAAGTGACACCTGTGCCGGAATGTGGATCATATCATTTTAATGCCTTGGCCATTGTAGAGAAAATCGTTCGGGATCATTCCGGAAGGGCTGGCTGGCTAAAAATAATGCCGAACATCAAGGAGGCCGTATATGTGCAGTATGCCTCTGATACCCAGGAGATTTGGGAGGAGGTAAAAAAAGGGCTGTCGTTCCATGATTTCCGGAGGATGGATGCCGCTGAAGCACGCAGGAAAATGGTTGAATGTCTGAAAAGATGGCTGATTTTGTACAAGGCATTCCCCGAGCGTTCGGGGCAGGATCATCTGGACCATTCGATAAGGGAATTAATCGGCGAAGGTTTGTTGAACTGGCTTCAGTTTGACGCTTCCGGTCAACTTGTTTCTTTGCCGGATAGCCTCGCCATGGGATACGAGGTGAGGGCAGCGCTTCGGGAATTGCTGGGTTATTCCACCCGTTATACGGAGGAAGATTTACGCAGCCTTATAGCCGGCAACATATATAACAAACAGATTTTGCCTCAGTATGAAAATTTGAGAAGAGGGGAGGAGTCGTCGCGTAGTGTTTGTGCGCGCTTGTTGTTTGGCGCTTTGTCTGCCTATAAATTACATCAGGAGAAGAGTTTTCTCGATTTTGTGTGGAGAGAATTGACAGAGGAACTCAAATTCAGCTGGATAGATGTGACGCCGGATGGGAGGGAAACCGTCATTAAACCTCTTAATGGTTTTGATCCGATTGCCGTTGTACATGAATTGCATGAAGCCCTTCCCCAGCGATTCCGTTTGTTTACCTTAAGGGAAAACATTGCCCTGCGCAGGTATAAAGATGCTGAAACCCGTTATTTTCAGGAAATCAGCGAGTACAGACGTGAAAATCGTTTGCCTGATAGAAAGATAGCTATTGAAGTGATTCGAAAGATAAAGGGGATTTATCTCTATTTCCCCAAGGCCGAATTTTTGCAACTACCTTTGGAAGAGTTGAACGGGAGGGGCAGGATACGCTGGCACGCCAATTTTTTAGGTATTTTCCCTATCCAGGAGAACCATTATGAAAACAATTATTTTCAGTTCGAGTACAAGTTTGAACGATTTGATCTGAAACGCTTGCTGGACAATCAATACGGCGAGATGCAGCGGGTATTGCGTGAAACAGGCGAATTGCAGGAATAAAAAAAACCGCCAGCGGTATAACACCGTGGCGGTTATGCATTTTCACTTTCTGTTTTTTAATATCTTATTCAGATCCGTCGTTTCGGCCTCTGGTCACGGCATATTCGCCTACTTTTTTACCCACTTCAAGGCCAACCTCGCAGTCGAATCTGTAGTGGATGCAACCATAGATACGCGAGTCAGAAGCTTCTTTTGCCATTGACTCCAATTCAGATCTGTGATCTGGAAACAGGTAGGATAATACTTCTGCCGCTGCAGCTGAGAAAGTGGAGTGGCCGGAAGTATAAGCCGGGAAGTTCGGAATTCCGGTTCCGCAGGTTACCTCCGGATCCATTTCGGTAGGACGTGGCAGCAGGTAGAAGTATTTTACATCCCAGCAAGTGATGCCCGCATCAGCTACACCGGTACCTACCAAGGCCAAAGCACGAGCGGCACGGATTTCATTGAATTGCTTTTCCAGGATCAACTCGCAAGCTTTGCGATCCCAGTGGCCTGGAGGCGTGTAGCTGCCTGCACCATCTGCCCAGTAAGCAGTAATGCGCTGTTGTTCACGAGTGCGGTTTTTGGCGATGTCCCGAAGTTCGTCCATGGCTGTTTCAAACTCTGGAGAGCCAGGTTGTGGTGGCACTGGAGGGCGAAGTGCAATTTTGGTAGCATCGTCGAAATTCCAGGTTTTTACGTTGCCATAAAATGGAAGCATTGGCGGACGTGAAGGGATGTCGCGGCTGGTCCAGAGAACGCTGATACCCCGTGCATTGGCATCTGCTTTGAGGTTTGGATATGCTGCCTGGTTATTAGCCTGGCCCATTTTATCCTTTTTAGCCCATTCATTGATCACATACTGAGCAACAATACGACCAAGAGAGTCGCCGGCAGACAAATCGCTTTGCACATTGGCGCCTGCCCACAGACGGCTGCTTTTGTGTTCTTCCGCTTTTTCGTTGAGATATGCCACTTCACCAGGGAAGATGAATTTCAGGATTTCGCGTGAGGCTGCAGCTACCACGGCATCTTCAGATGGGTAAGATGGAAGATCATTGGTTGGAATCAATGGCTGGATGTCAGAGGCGTTTTTATACGGCGCCAGACGGTTATGCTCAAATTTACGCTTCCAACAGGCGACCAAAGCATCATATTGCGCAACACCCAGCAAAGCAAACATACGGCTGGCAACGGGTGGGTTGGCAAATGGGAAACGAGGGTATGCTGTTGGATTGGCAGGATCTGGTGCGGGGTAGGTGCCGTCAGCATTGTAGTTAGGAGGAACATTATAATTGGCAGCCAATTCGCGGGCAATTTCGTGCCAGCGGGTGACACCGTTGCTACCCCAGAAAAGGGCCAGTTCTTTTTGTTCTGCAGTAGCCCCGGCCATGGCGCCTCTGAGTTCGTTCAACTCATCTGTGTAGGCAGAAGAACCGGGGGCCTCCGGTGCAGGCACAATTGTTTTGCTGTCGTCAATAGACATGTATGTTTTCCAGGTGCCGGCATTAGGCTCCAGATTGGTTTCGGGATATGGCTCAATGGATGGCGCTTCCGGAGCATTTTTATCGCACTGAGTTGCGAAAAACAGCAGGCTGAATGCAGCGCCTATAGCGAGTATGGATTGCTTTTTCATGTTGCGATGTATCGTTATTCAGGTTAATGGGGATTTAGTTAGCAGCTTCTGCTTTTTTATTAACGTCCAAAAAGTAGGTAAAGCCGGCAGACCAGGTGAATGCCTCACCGGCATTTCTTCCACTCAATACCTGGCTGACTGCAGCTTGCAGGGCCAAACGTTTGATAATGAAGTATTTTCCGAAAATACCAACTTGTCCGGCTACCATTTTATTGGTTGCCTGAGGAGCCTCGTTGTAACGGATATCATCACCGCTTAAACCGGTAAAAGCATCATACCACAGTTCAGCCTGCAGGCGTGAATTGATGTATCCGATTCTTGCAGAGTAATCAAATACATTAGGCACCGGCATTTCATCGCTTTCCACCAGTTCATTGTGGAAAAGGTAAGAGTCGCGGTCAACAATTACATTGCTGCGCCAGGTGTGGCCAACTTCAGCAGTAACATACAAACCGAAATCGGCAGTGTAATTCAGGATACCACGCAGAGAGGCGGTTTTACTGTGTATTCCGATGCTGAATGGCATCAGGTCGGCAGTGTAATTGGTTACCGGGGTAGAAAGTCCGCCAGTGGTCTGGATTTTGAACGCTCCACCCAAGGCCTTGCGCTCCAGGAGCTGGTATTTGAGGAACAGGGAAAGATCCTGAAAACCCTTTTGCCCGGTGATGTAGCTAACATCCGAGCTGGTCCACACATATGGAAGACCAAGCATGACATTCAGCTTGCTGGTAATACCATAGTTACCCATGACCATGGCACTTTGAGTGGTTACGGTTCCGAGATTGGAATTCGACCGCTTGGTTTCCCCCTGCCAGTAATTTTCCCAACTGCTGTTGGAGTACTGTCCAAGGATGCAAAGTTGTCCGTGAGGCATCATCAGGCCATCTGTAGGGGTTTGGGCTTTCAGGTTGACGCAAGCCGTTACCCAGATAAGCAAAAGTGTAATTTTTTTAAGCATGACTGTAATTTTTTAACAAAATCCGAGTGCAAACCTATGTCTGAAAGAAACTTACAGTCCTTAGAATCCTATTAGAATTACCTTAGCCCTTGAAAAATCATTTATTACCTAACAGACATGAGTAAAATTGATGCACCCAATGCCCCCAAGCCGGTTGGCCTCTACCCGCATGCCCGCAGGGTAGGAAATTTGTTGTTTTTATCAGGGATTGGTCCCAGAGAACCTGAAACCGACGGGGTGCCGGGCCTGGTACGCTCTCCTGCAGGTAATTACACGGAATTTGACTTCGAGGCACAGGTTCATTCCGTCTTTAAAAACGTACGCACTGTATTGGAGGCTTCCGGCGCCCAATGGGAGGATTTGGTGGACGTGACCGTGTTTTTGGTCAATATGGAGCGCGATTTCCATACCTTCAACCGGATCTATGCCGAATATTTCAAGGACAGCCAGCCTTGCCGAACCACCGTCGGAATTGATCGCTTGCCTACGCCAATTGCCATTGAACTTAAATGTGTGGCAGCTGTGCCAGAAACCTGACAAAAGGTGATTAATGAGCTCCTTTTCGTTGTCTTATTTTTAATTTTTCAGGCATTGTTGCAGAAAAATTAGGAATACTCGTTTTTTTATATACCTTTGAGACGTTTATCAGGCATCACCGTTCACAGGCAGACCATTTTCAAGCGGATTTTTTTGGTTCATTTTGATTTTGCTCCTT
>JADZFI010000197.1 GCA_020850025.1 Saprospiraceae bacterium | reverse complement strand
GGTAATAGGATTCACCGGCGAAACAGGTGGCAAAATGGCGGATCTTTGTGATATTCTGCTCAACGTTCCCTCCACGGACACCCCTCGTATTCAGGAATCGCATATTCTGATCGGGCATATTCTGTGCCAGTGGGTGGAGGAGGAGATGTTTGGAGGGGTTTGAGGAGTTTGAGGGGTTTGAAGGGTTTGATCCCAGAACGGAGTTCCGGGGCACATCGTCCCTCAGCGTCCCACCACCAGTTTCCCGCCCAAGCCCGGCGTTCCTGCTACCACGTACCCATACACGCCTTCCGGCAAGCCTGCCAGCGATATACGGTGCTGAAATGAAGCCTGATGCGGCAGGGGTACCGTTTTTACCAGCTGCCCGAGAGCATTGAACAGCAACAGAGGACCTTTTACCGGACTGTTCCCTGCATATTCCAGTGTAATAAAACCAAGCGCCGGATTGGGGTAAAGCTGCCATTGCAGCGTGGGCTCCGGGGCGTCTGTGGCCGAAACGCCTACATAGAGGGTGCGGCACTGCGTGTCTGAACCATACGCATTGCTCACTGTAAGGCAAACGTTGTACACGCCGGCACTATCATACGTGTGC
The DNA here is from genome assembly GCA_020850025.1 of Saprospiraceae bacterium. Taxonomy (GTDB): domain Bacteria; phylum Bacteroidota; class Bacteroidia; order Chitinophagales; family Saprospiraceae; genus M3007. The sequence goes on along the minus strand of JADZFI010000197.1, from coordinate 2,816 downwards.
AGCGGGTTTTGCTCCGTACTGCTCTGGCCATCGCCGAATTCCCATTGCCAGGTGCCAGGCTCGTGGTGAGAGAGGTCGTAAAAGAAACGACTATACATATTCAGACTGTCGTCTACCCTGAAATGCGCCACTGGGATATTATTAAGCCCCAGGGTATCGCAGGCAGAACCATCCAAAGGCCCGAGGCGGTAGTTGGGCATATAGGGAATGGCAGAACCGATCACCACATCAAAAAACGGCTTGTCGTGGATCAACTTACATGCCTTGCCTTTTTCATTCGGATATTGCACCGTGTTGTAGCCCAAGCCGGAATGTACAATGTAAATGCGGCCGTCGGGGCCGAGCTCTGCGCCCCGAAATTCTTCCCAGGTAATATTGAAAGGAAGATGATAGTCCGCACTGTCAATGACATTAATGGTATCTCTGGTCAAGGAGATATCAGGTGCGTTTAAATCATATTGAAAAAGGTAGGGCAGCGTGCCTGCTGAGGTAAAAATTGAATACCCTCCATCATTGGAAGTGGTTCGGTAAAAGTACCGTTCATTAGGAGAAAAAACTGCTCCAGTTCCTGAATTATATGGATACCTGTTGGGATGAAAAGGATTCGGAGGCAGATTTTCCCGTTTTTCATTGGAAAGTAATCCTGTACAGCGGTCAAACTCAAAAATACTAAACCCAAGTAAATCATTAATATCTGCATAATAATTGCCGCTGGGCGAAAAGGTGTTGCCTACAATTTGATTACTTTTATTTCCGCCCTCAAATGGAATAGGATTAGGTTTGGTACCAATCAACTGCGTATCCGGCAGAGAGAATCCTTCCGGCGTTACTAAAATGCGATAATGCCGATTTTCGTCTGCATCCGACACCAGGATCCACCAGTCGCGCCCATTGGCATGGCGGCAGGCGGCAGGCGACATCAAAATGCCTGTCAACAAGACCCGGTTCTTCTCAATCACCTTGCCCAGCCCGTTATTGGCCTGCATATCTATGGTGGCTACCAGAAGGTTTTTTCCTGTAAACATGTATGGCCATTTTTGTGCCGGATGGGGGCCTATATCCAGGCTGATAAAATAGAGAAGGGTTGGGTTATCTGGTTTTTCTAAAAAAAAACTCATCTGACCGCTTGGGTAGTATAAACCCGCCTGCCATTCCGGAACAGTGGGATTAAGTCCATCACTGTTTTCTACGAAATCGCCATTTTGGTCGTAAATTTTTAATCCGTTAGAAAAAAACTGAATATTACCATGCTTGTCGCTATAAGAGGAAGAATACCATCCAACCCTTGCGGTATCCTGCCGGACAACCATTTCATCAGTTTTAAAATCGTAAAAAAAGGAATATTCACTCAACCCAGCCCCTAAACCTAGTGGCCACATATAATCATGCTTTTGAGCAAAGGAAGGCTTAGAGAAGGCAATGGTATAAAAAGCCGCCATGAGTAATGATTTTTTCATGATGATAACAGCAATGAAATAAGGCATGGTACCGAATCTCGGTACCATGCCTTGTTATTGACTAATGTTGAATGATTAATTTTTGAACCGAAAGTCCTCCCGTTTGTCCTTTGAAGGACAGGGTGTACATGCCTGAGGGAAGCCCTTGGGTAGAAATTGTTGCGTTTTCGGTTTCGGCGGGAATGGCTCGCTGATACACAATATGCCCCCACAGGTCAGTCAAAAATATGAGGCCACCGCTATTTTGGGCAGGGATCGTCACCTGTACACCTTCATCGGCGGGATTGGGTGTTAACAAGAGACTACCTTCCGACACAGATGTAGGCAGCGAATTCCGCTCCGCTATTTCCGGCACCAAATTGCCACAGTTGTAGTTCAGCATTTCCCCGGTTTGCATGTAGTACCATGCCCGGGCCAAGTGTACAACATTTCCAGCCTCTGCTGAGCAATACAACCCAATAGTCTCTACAGCTTCCAATTCGGTGGATGTCAGTAAACGCGGGGCAATAATCTGCGTTTCTAAGTACAAATCAAAAAGATAACGCTCCGCTGTACAAGGCAATCCTGAGCAGGTAACACTACTGTTGGCACTTTGAACAGCGCCAGCGTTTTGTGCTAACCCTGTCGAAACTGCTGCCAGATAACTTTCCAATAAGTACTCCAAACTCTCCGTCTCAGTGCTAAGTGAAGCAAAAGACGCCCAAGCGGTAGGATCCGTATCTACTGCAACTGGTTGCTGTTGTTGCATTTGAAGGAACCCGGTAATAACAGGATCGCCAGCTACCAAATCAGGATGACCCGTAAACTTCCGGTACAAGCCCATTTCACTACTCCACTTATACCCTGGACTAAGGCTCAAAGTGCCGCCGCCAGCCAGATTCAGGTCTGCTTCATTCATTGAAAGACTCGAGGTTACATTAGTAGAGCCTCCACAAGAAAAGTCACCTTCTGGTACTTCAACCAAAGTAAACCATGTACCACATGTGTCCATCCCACCCTGATTCACAGGATTAGTTCCATTAGCAACATTCGCGTCTGGCGAAACATGGTAATGGGAATCGCAATAGCTAAAACCGTTTGGGACTGGAGAGAATTTTGCGCCAAAATCAAAATCACCAAACCAGTCGTTTCCTCTGAGATACTGAGGTCCAGTCCTGGCGTTCAAATAAGAAATTCCAGTAGCTCCTACAATTGGGAGTGTCAAATCAAACAATAAGTCATTGTAGGAAACAACGCAGTCAGTTTCGTTTTGATCAGCAAATACTATTCCGCTAAAAGCACTTTCTGCATAATTTTGCGAAATGGTCATTGTCGGTGATTCTATACACCCAAAGCCTGCAATATTTGCCCCATTAGGAT
>JADZFI010000196.1 GCA_020850025.1 Saprospiraceae bacterium | reverse complement strand
TGATGATAAAAAGAAAAACCCTGTCCCGGTTCCACCAGTATTACCCTTGTCGAACGAAGAGCAGCAGTTGTACGACAGCGCAGCCAGACGTCGAGAACTTCGTCTGATTTTATCCGGCAGAATAAAACCTAAGGATGCAACTTTGCTGCGACAGTTTTTCACAGAGCTATAGAGCATACAATACTGATTATTGATGCAAAATATTCGTCAGTCCTTTGTTTCCATCGTTGGAGTACTACAAACTCCCTATGAGGCTAGACAATTGCCGATCTGGTTAACCTCGCTGTTTGAGAACCTGGAGGCCGGGTTCACTCATTTTGAGTTTGTACTGGTTAATAATGGATGTGACCTGGGAGCTGTTGAAGAAGCCATCAAACCATTGCCTGAAGCGATTCGTAAAAACATTTTTTTACTCCAGTTAAGCACTCCGGTAAATCGCGACAATGCCATTCTTGCCGGGCTTGACAGGGCAAATGGTGACTACACTGCGGTTTTTGAGTTTGATTTTGCAGAAAAGCCGGAACTGATCGCCGGGATGTGGGATTTGGCACAAAAGGGTTTTGATATTGTGTACCTGCGAGCCAAACAGCGCAGGCTGCCAATGGCGCAGCGCATGTTGTACCGCATTTTTTACTTTATTCTCCAGCGTTATTCTGCTCTGAGAATTGATCCATGGGCACACCATTCCAGACTCATCAGTCGGCGTGCACTTAATTCTCTTTTGCGACTGCGCGAAAACAGCAAGTATCTTAAGGCTAATTATGCGCTAGTTGGGTACGCCAAGACCAGCATTCAGGTAGAGGAACCGCTTCATCCGGATCCTACCGCTACTTTTTCCGAACAAATTCGGACGGCCCTGGTGGCAGTGACCTCCTTTACTACCTTTTTGCGAAGTCTATTGTTGTGGATATTTCTGTTTTCTGTGCTCGTGGCTGGCGTAGCCACCTTCAATGCCATTAAAGTAAAGCTTACCAGCGTGGACATATTTGGCGATCATGTAGAAAGTTTGTCAGGATGGGCCTTTTTGGTGGTATTAATGTCTGTTTTTTTCGCGCTGACCTGCCTTATCCTATATGTAATGTCCATTTATCTTTCCAATATTTACAGTGAGATAAAAAACCGCCCGTTGTACATCATCGAATCAGTGCGTCGGTTTTAAGGTGCTCCCATTTTTGGACAAAAACCACGCTTTATGTCGCCAAATGCCATCCTAAAACAATTCTGGGGGTATGATTCCTTCCGCCCGTTGCAGGAAGAGATCATTCAGTCGGTGCTGGATGGTAAAGACACCCTGGCCTTGTTGCCAACAGGAGGGGGCAAAAGCATTTGTTTTCAGGTACCGGCCTTGTGTATGGACGGTATTTGCCTGGTGGTAACTCCGCTCATTGCACTAATGAAGGACCAGGTGTACAATCTGGATCGAAGGGGCATTTCCGCTGCGGCCATTTATTCAGGCATGAGCAGGCGGCAAATCGATATCATTTTTGAAAATGCCTGCAACGGCCAGTATAAATTCCTTTACCTGAGTCCGGAACGCTTAAAGACTACCCTGGCCATTGAGCGGATAAAGCGAATGAAAGTATGCTTGTTGGCCGTGGATGAAGCGCACTGTATCAGTCAGTGGGGCTATGATTTCCGTCCACCTTATTTGCAAATAGCTGATTTGCGGCCACATCTGGGCAAAACGCCGGTTTTAGCGCTTACTGCCACTGCCACCTCAGAGGTGTTGGACGATATTCAGGAAAAGTTGGCTTTCAAGACCAAAAACGTACAGCGTCAGAGCTTCCTGCGCAAAAACCTGTCCTATTCTGTTCTTTATGAAGATCGCAAACGGGATAAACTGCTGGATATATTGCAGCGGGTAGCCGGTACAGGAATTGTCTACGTCAGGAGCCGGGGAGAGACCAAGGAAATTGCCCAGTTTTTGGCGCAACACAACATCATTGCAGACTACTACCATGCCGGACTTTTACCGGAGGAACGCAACGCTCGACAGGATGCCTGGCTGGCCGGTAAGACCAAAGTGATGGTTTGCACCAATGCCTTTGGAATGGGTATCGACAAACCAGATGTGCGTATTGTGGTGCACATGCAATTGCCGGATACCCTGGAAGGATACTTTCAGGAGGCAGGAAGAGGAGGCAGAGACGGCCAAAAATCTTACGCCACCCTGCTCTACACCCCAGCAGATGCGAAAACTTTGCGTTATCAACTGCAAGCGGCCTATCCCCCTATTGAACAGGTGAGGCTCGTTTACCAGGCCTTGGGGAGTTACACGCAGTTGGCTATTGGGGCAGGGCTGGGCGAGAGTTTTGATTTCGAGCTGGCGCCTTTTTGCCAGACCTACAAGTTTGAGCAGCCGGCTACGCACGCTGCTATTAGATTGTTGGAATTGGAAGGCTGGATAGTGATGAGTGAAGCAGCCTCGGCTCCGGCCAGGATCAAGATCACCACCTCCAGAGAAGCTATCTACGATTATCAGTTGAAGCATAAACAGGCTGATGCGGTCATAAAAACTCTGCTGCGTGCTTATCCAGGTGTCCAGGCAGATTTTGTTGACATTAGTGAGTCGGTAATAGCTAAATATGCAAATCTGTCAAAAGAAACCGTGGTTAAAACACTGGTTTCTGCTCAGCGGGATGAGGTATTGATTTATGAACCCAGGTCTGAAAAACCCCAGCTTACCTTTTTGCGAGAGCGGGTCGCGTCGGAGAATTTGACGAT
>JADZFI010000195.1 GCA_020850025.1 Saprospiraceae bacterium | reverse complement strand
GAGTATTAGGCGAATCAACTGTCCGCCGAATATAAAATAACCAGGCGAAGCAAATAAAGGCCGTTATCTTGTCCCGCACCAGGCAAAACAGGCCAGCGAAAAGCAGTGTCGGCGTCCTGTCCGCCGAAGCATGATAAGCATTATCAAAGAACCATTTCTATAAACCTGTCCAGAGCGATTTCAAAACACTTCAGCCGCATTTAAAGCCGAATATTTTCGTCTAAACATTGTCCGCCGACACGGAAATAAAGCGACAAGGGCTATCTGCTATAACGTTTTGCAGCTACCCGAAGGGCGGGATTTTTAGCACTAAACTTCATTCGTAGAAATGAACTTTCTATACACACAAATGTGTCTGCGAAGCACGAAACCCCGCCTTTTGGGTAGGTGCTGTTATAAGGCTGTGGCATTCAATCAGTTTCATAAAGCTATTCTTGTCGAGAGGTGTTTTGCCTTCGCTACGCGGGTGACATTTTAAGTTAATCGCTGCGCTGCGGGAGGTTGCTTCGCTAAGTTGTCAAAGAACCAAATAAATTAGTGCGGTTAATCCCTGAGGCAACGCACTGAGAAGCCACTTTGCTTATTGTAGCTGTTCCGGTTCGCATTGCTAACGTAGTAGTACAGGTGGCGGTTCCAGGCATTGCTCGTGTCGCGCTCAGAAGAACTCCACCAGTTACCGTAGTTGCCAACAGTGCTGAATGCCCCATTGCTGTTGGCGCGGTAGCCTCCCGGGAGACCTGTGAAGCCGCTCTCGTTGGTAGCACCAGTGTTGGGCGTACTCCAGCCGGAGGTTCTCTTAAGCTTACCTCCAACATTCGCCGATCCACCTCGCCAACCCGTTTGATTCGCCTCGGCTGAACTCATTCCCAGCTGCATTTCAAGGGTTTTCCACTCCTCGTCTGAGGGTACATGCCAGCCTGCGGGGCATACATTGCGTGGGTCGGCTACAGTGTACCAGTTATATAACCTGCCATAGATCGCATCATTTCCGGCATTATTTTCATAATTGCACCATGCCGGGGTAGATAATTGTGCCCAGGCAGAATAATCTGTTATATTGGGTATCACAGAGCCGTCTGCAAATTTGGCGGTTTTTAGGTTTTCGGCCATCCATTCCTGGGTACCAATGATTACCGTAGCATATTGGTTGCCGTCTATATCGCTTACAGTTCCTCCCTGCTGGCTGCAAACCAAAAACTCACCTGCATCTACTTTACTACCTGTGACCGATACATCTTTTGAAATGCCTGCCGCCCAGGGTTGGGAGGTAAATGCCTTTAATGTATGGCTCTCGTTCGTACAGGAAAGAAATGAAAAGCCTCCACTGGAATCTGCAAAAAATACATTGCCTGATGCAACAATATAGCCGCTGTTTACAGAGCTGTTTTGACAGCCCTTTATTGTTCCGCTAATTAAGCTAATATCCGGTGAGGATGTCGCTAAAGGCGTTAAGGTTGTCTTTTGAGAAAAAGGACCAACTTGCTGGGTGTATATTTCCTGATACAATCCTGCATTGCCGCATGAAATGCTAACTTTCATGGTTAATATTTCCCCCGATGGCACAAATCCTCCAAAACCTCCGGATGAACTGGTATAATCTGTTGCGCTGCCACGACTGGGGCTGAAAAGGGTCACTTTTGCGCCGGATACTGCATTTCCTTCTGTATCGGTTATCGTTCCTTTTAGTTCTGTGTAAGGAAACGGAATATCGCAATTCCAGAAAGAGAAGTGTGAGACATGGGCCAGGTATTCATTTCCCTGACGTGTGGCGGTTCCTTCCTGCTGCCAGAGACCGGATTCTTCGCCGAAATACCAAAGGTCTATTTCGTCAGGTGCATCGCTTTGCAGACTGTCTGAAAGCGGAAATCGAATTTCTGCTGTTTTCCCTGATGCCAGTTCAACCTTGTCGCCATTGCTATCGCTGAGTTCAACCGCAACCATGCCATAGGAGATCAGTCCACGGCTCATTCCGCCAATCATGCCCAGCAGATTCCCCGGCATCTCGCTGTCGAAGCGGCTGCTCTCCGGATCAATATAATTCACGGAAACATTGACATTTCCGTTGTAAGCCGTTCCATTTTGCACAAAGCCGCCGCCGCTAAAGGTGATGCTCAGCCCTTCGGCCTGTACCGTTCCACCGGAAGCAGCCTGGATGGTTCCGGCCATGTTTTTCCGCAGCAGCCGTATTTCTACCTTGTTTGTGCCCTGCTTGGGCAAAAAGGTTCGGGAGCCCGGAAAAAATCCGGATTTCGATGCCGTTACATAGCCCAACCGTTCCAATACAGGGGAGGCGGGGAAGTAAAACACACCGTTGGTATCGCTGGTTTCCGTGAGGCTGCCGACCCGGATTACAGCTCCCGGAACGGGCTGGCCATTCTCGTCTGATATCTGCCCTGCAAGTGGGATGAGCATCGGTTGTCCCCAGTCGGTACCGGTGTATGTAACGCTGTCAATATCCTTCAGCAAAACACTTTCGGTAATGTTGCCTCCCCGGTGAATATGCATGCTTGGCGGCTGCGAAATGCTGAAATTGATGCTGTCGATACCCAACAAAGGCAATTCCAACTTGCTGCCGTCGCTTTTATGGATCTTCTGTTGCGTTTGCCCGTAACCCAACGAGCAAATAAAACCTGCTGCGATAAAGGTAAAGATGCGTTTCATGATGCCGGGATTTATTGAATAATGATACTTTCTGTATAGGTGTGTCCGCCTACACTAAGCCGGCATACGTAATGGCCCGGCGATACAGCCCGTCCGGTATCATCCGTGGCGTTCCAGTTCTGCTGCTGCTTACCGGTCTGTTGAACAGTGCTCAATACCTGCTTTACCAGTTTGCCCTGCAGGTCATAAATTTCAAGGGTGACATTCCCGGGCTTTTGCAGGGTATAACTTATTGTTACCGCACCCGAAGAAGGGTTGGGAAATACCTGAACATCTGAAAGAACCGCACCAGAAGCCGTTTCCGGCAATCCTACGGTATTGTCAAAGCTGTAATTGCTGATCGTACTCACGTCCCATGATTCGGTGATTCCTGCGTTCAGGTGTAGGTTCAATACAGTGCCTGAAAAGGTGATCTTGCGTACCTCATGCAGCGGATAAAATTCCGTATTGCCATTGGTAAAGCTGAAACGGATGTTTTGCGCCGGCAGGCTGTCTGCTATCAGCAGGAGGATGACAAGATGAAAAAGCCTGTAACTGGTATAAAGTGTTTTCATGAGATTCAGTCTTTAATAGTTCCATACAACTACCCCATATCTTAGGATCAAGTTTGTACAAATTTAAGTTAGTTTTTCAAAGTATCAAATGTATTGTTGATGGTTTTTCTTTTTTTGCTTCTTTTTTTCTTTTTGTTGATATGTTTATAAGTCTCATGCGACCTGCTTGTAGACAGATGACGGGGTCTTGTATTGGAGCGCCTGGTGCATGCGTTCTTGGTTGTAAAACCTGAAGTATTCGTCAAGCCCATTGTACAATTCGACACCATCCTCGAAGGCTTTCAGATATACACATTCGTACTTGACCGATTTCCACAGACGCTCTATGAAGATGTTGTCGATGGCCCTGCCTTTTCCATCCATGCTGATGGCAATCGGATTCTCCCTGTCTTCTAGCAAGCTGATATATTCGTCCGAAGTGAACTGGCTGCCTTGGTCAGAGTTGATAATTTCCGGTTGTCCATTCTGTTCAATGGCTTCTTTTATAACTTCACAGCACCAAGAAGCAGTCATGGTATTGCTTAGACTCCAATTCACCACATATCGAGTATAATGGTCTATAATGGCAAATAAATACATGTATCCATGCTTCATTGGCACATAAGTGATGTCTATCGCCCATACCTGGTTGGGACGCTCGATTCTCAAGCCTCTTAGCAAATAAGGATAAACCTTGTGCTCTTTATTGGGTTTACTCGTGTTCGGTTTCCTGAAAATGGTTTGCCAGCCCATAAGGTTCATCAGGCGCCGTGTTCTGGATTTAGAAATGACCACCGACTGTGACATGAGCCATTGGCGGAGTCTGGGTAGCCCATAAAATGGAGTCTTCAGATATTGCTCATCCATCAACCGCATAATACAAAGGTTTTCCTCGCTCTCCCGAACCGGTTGATAATACAGCCCGCTGCGGTGTATTCCTAGCAGTTTGCATTGTTGCCTAATTGGGAGGTCTGGATGTTTTTGAACCATTGATCGCCTTTCAGATATTGATTTCATCACAACTTTTTTTTTAACCAGTCTATCTCGACTTTCTGACGGCCGGTGTGCTCATAAAGCTTCTCCATTTCCTTCTCCTTGTTCTGAGCACTACCTGTTTTCTTTTCATTTTCAAAAGCAAGGGTGGCGTTTTCAAGAAAAGTGGCTTTCCATTGGGAGATTTGAACAGGATGAAGCTCATACTTCTTAGCAAGTTCTTCAATCGTGTTCCGTTCCTTGAGCGCATCAATTACAACCTTGGTTGTGAATTCAGCGCTGAATTTTCGTCTGTTCGTTTTGTTCATATTACAAGTAAATATTAGGTTTTTTTCTCAATTTTCCTAACTTAAGTACCTGTCCTAAATTTGAGGGTAATTATAATAGCCCAAACCTTGACTGAAAACAATAGTTTAGGTATTGCACTAGGACTAATTGTAGGTAAACCATTGGGAATTTTCCTTTTGACATTTTTAGCTGTTTCATTGGGACTTTGCAAACTTCCGACAGACCTAAATTCGAAATCAATTTTTGGTGTAGGACTTTTAGCAGGCATTGGATTTACAATGTCCATTTTCATTTCTTTGCTTGCTTTCGACAATGACACAGT
>JADZFI010000194.1 GCA_020850025.1 Saprospiraceae bacterium | reverse complement strand
GGGCTCGGGGTATTTGATCATTTCAACTTTATCGAGCCCAAGTCCAACGTCTATTGTCCAACAGTCCAACGTCTAACAATCCAAGCCCTCCAGCAAGACTTCGCAAGCCCATTTTATCTCCTCCTCCGAAATGATCAACGGGGGAGCAATGCGCAAGCTTTGGTCGTTGAACAGGAACCAGTCGGTAATAAGTCCGCGGGAAATACAGTGACCTATTACGCGTTGCACCTTATCCCAGCTACCCAGATCAAGGGCAAGCCACAGGCCGGCGCTGCGTATCTGCCGAATGGCCGGGTGGGTACCCAAAAGACTTCGAAAAAGTTCCCCTTTTGCGGTCGCCTGCGCAATCAGGTCTGTTTCCAGCAGTACCTGTAGGGTGGCCAGTCCGGCAGCAGCGCACACCGGGTGCCCGCCAAAGGTGGTTATGTGCCCCAGCACCGGATCGTGGGTGAGCAACTGCATGAGTTCGCTGCGGGCAACAAAGGCGCCCAGAGGCATGCCCCCGCCAAATCCTTTGGCCAGGAGGAGAATATCCGGCACGATGCCGTAATGCTCAAAAGCAAACAACCGGCCGGTGCGTCCCATGCCCGCCTGAATTTCATCCAGTATCAGGAGGGCCCCCATGTCGTCGCAACGCTGACGCAGCGCCTGGAGCCAGGCCGGATCGGGCGGAATCAACCCTGCCTCACCCTGTACAGTTTCCACGATCACCGCCGCCGTTTGGCGGTCTATCACTTCCAAATGCTCCATGCAGTTGAAGTCCATGTGCCGAATCCCGGGCAGTAGCGGCTGAAAGGCCAGGGTAAAATCAGTGGGGTTCATCAAGCTGGCAGCGCCCTGCGTGCTGCCGTGGTAGGCCTTCCTGCATGCCACGAAATGCGGCCGCCCCGTAGCCCTTTTGGCGAGCTTCATGGCGCCTTCCGTGGCTTCTGCCCCGGAATTGACAAAATACACCGAATCCAGCCCGGGTAATTGGGCTGCCAGCAATTCAGCCAGTTGAACCTGCGGAGAAAGCACATATTCCCCGTAAACCAGCGTATGCCAATAATCATCCAACTGTGCCTGCACAGCAGCCTGCACGCGAGGATGCCGATGCCCCAGCACACTCGGGCCAATTCCGGCAATCAGATCCAGCCATCGCTCTCCGCGGGAGCCATCCAACCAGCAGCCCTCTGCATGCACCACCTCCAGCGCCAGCGGCGAGGGAGAGGTTTGCGCCATATGACGAAAGAATGCGGTGCGTAGGGTGCCGGCATTTTGCTTTTCCATCACTAATTTTTTTGAGAATAGATTTTTCCGCACATATTTGCAGCGTCCCCGCAAAGTTCGCAGGAACCGAACAAGGTTGGGGTATATTGTGTTAAATATTGTGAGAAGACTTGAAGGACACAAAGACACGAAGGCGCGAAGAGTGGGGATTCTTCCTTTTTAAGCAGCCCAAATACCAAAACACCCAAACACCAAAATACCAAAACACTCCACTATGACTGCACGAACGCTGATTGCTCATGATATCCCTCCGCTTTCTGTTCATCAAACGGGCAGAGAGGCCTTCCATTTCCTGAACGACCACCACGTAAAGCATCTACCTGTGGTGGATGGAGGCAAGCTGGTGGGACTTTTGTCGGAGGAGGAAATTTTTCATTATAAACTTTCCGATCCGCTCAGCGAGCATGATTTCTCTGTTGCACCCTTGTTTTTTGTACGGGAAAACGAACACGTTTTCCAGGTCATAAAAATGATGGGCGACCACCGCCTTACCGTACTGCCGGTGGTGGATTACGAGGGCAACTACCTCGGGCTGGTACAACAAACCGATGTGCTTCGCTTTTTTGCCCACACTGCCTCGCTTACCGAACATGGCGCTGTATTGGTATTGAGCATGCCCCGCCGCGATTATGTGTTAAGCACCATCGCCAGAATATTCGAAGAGGAAAAGGTGCAAATCCTGAGTTCATTTGTCACTTCCACGCCCAATCCGGAAGAGGTGGAGCTTACGCTTAAACTCAACCGGCACGACTTGGCCCGCGCCATTGCTTCACTGGAGCGACATGAATTTGAAATAAAAGAATCATTTGGCGAAACCGACCATAGCGAAGAGCTGCGCGAGCGCTACGATGCGCTGATGCACTACCTGAATGTATAACCTATGGAAGCTCAGGCTTTTTGGCACTTAGAAAATATCGACGTTACGCATCTGCTTTGTCCTACCAAATTGGGCAATGATGAGCTAATGGCCAAAAAGAAACACTGCCAGTTCAAAAAGGGGGAGGCTGTCTATGTGCCGGACGATTTGGCTGACCGCATTTTTTTCATCACTGAAGGTCGCATCAAGATTTCGGTGATGAACGATGAAGGCAAGGAGATCACCAAAGCCATTCTGGGGCGCGGAGAAGTTTTTGGCGAATTGGCTATGCTCGGCGAACAAAAACGCCACGATTACGCCACCGCCCTGGAAGATACCTACACTTGTGTGGTAACGCTGGAGGAACTGCGCAGCCTGATGCGCGACCGCTCGGAAATCAACCTTTTCTTTATGAAAATCTTCGGCGGCCGCCAGCTGGAAATGGAGCGCCGCCTCGAATCGCTCATTTTCCGAGATAGCCGGAGTCGTATTGTGGAATTTTTGGTCAATCTGGCACGCAACAAGGGTCAGCGTGTAGGCTACGAATGGCTCGTGCGAAAACCTGTAACGCATCAGGAAATAGCCAATTTAACGGCCACCAGCCGCCAAACCGTTACCACCACGCTCAACGATCTTCGGCACAAAAAACTGCTCACCTTCAACCGTTCCAGGTTGCTGATCCGTGATCTGGATAAACTGGCAGAAGAAATGCGTTAGGGAAAACTCCCTACCTTAGCCCCATGTCGAGCCCAAATAAATACGTTTGCATTCACGGACACTTTTACCAGCCGCCTCGCGAGAACGCCTGGCTGGAAACCGTTGAACAACAGGAGACTGCCCATCCATTCCACGACTGGAATACCCGCATCAACCACGAATGTTATGCGCCCAATGCAGCAGCCCGTATCCTGGATGAAGAAGGCTGGATTGTAAAAATACGCAACAATTACAACCGGATTTCCTGGAATTTCGGTCCCACGCTGCTGTCATGGCTGGAGGAAAACGACCGCGATGCTTATGACATGCTGATCAGGGCTGATCAGCGAAGCCGGGAAATTTTCGGCGGGCACGGTTCGGCGCTGGCACAGGTACACAGCCACCTGATCATGCCATTGTGCAATGCCCGCGATAAGGTGACGCAGGTAACCTGGGGCATCCGCGATTTTGAACATCGCTTCAAACGGTATCCGGAAGGTATCTGGCTTGCCGAAACTGCCGTAAATACCGAAACCCTGGAGGTGCTGGCCGCGCACGGCATCCAGTTCACCATACTGGCGCCCAGGCAAGCCAAAGCGGTGCGAAAAATGCCCAAAAGCGGCGAAACAGGCGTTTCCAATGCCGCATGGAAGGCTGTTGATGCGGAGTCTGTTGATACCCGACATCCCTACTGGTGTTTATTGCCCAGCGGCCGTCGTATCGCATTGTATTTTTATCACGGTCGCATCGCCCAGGAGGTGGCATTTAACGGATTGCTGAACAGTGGAAAGCGCTTTTCCGAACGCCTCACCAGTGTTTTTGATCACGACGATACCCCTCAGCTGGCACACATTGCCACCGATGGGGAAAGCTACGGGCACCACCACCGTTTCGGGGAAATGGCGCTGGCCGATTGCCTGAACTATGTGGAAAGCAAAGGCCTGGCTACGCTCACCAATTACGGACAGTTTCTGGAACTGCATCCGCCGGAATGGGAGGTGCAAATTCACGAAAACTCCTCCTGGAGCTGTGTGCACGGGGTGGAACGCTGGCGCAGCGACTGCGGTTGCAACTCCGGGAAGCCCGGCTGGCATCAGCGCTGGCGCAAGCCGCTGCGTGAAACGCTCGACTGGCTTCGCGATCAGATATCGCCCATCTTTGAACGGGAAGGAGCGCGTATGCTGCGCGACCCCTGGGCTGCCCGAAATGAATATATAGAGGTGATGCTCAACCGTTCCAATGCTACGGTAGAGGCATTTTTGAAAAAACACGCGCGCCGCGAGTTGAGCCATCTGGAAAAAGTGGCGGTACTGCGACTACTGGAGAGTCAGCGTTTTGCGGTGCTGATGTATACCAGTTGCGGCTGGTTTTTTGACGAGATTTCTGGCATCGAAACCAATCAGATATTGCAGTATGCGTTGCGCGCCATGGACTACACGCTGGATGTGAGCGGACATGACTTTTACCCGGAATTTACGCGCAGACTGGCGGAAGCGCCCAGTAACGTATTGCCCAATGGGGCTGAAAGCTTCCTGAAAAACGTGGTACCCACCCGGGTAACGCTGGAGCGTGTGGCCATGCATTTCGCTGTAGCCTCGCTGTTTGAAGACGATCCGGAAGGTCTGGATCTGTTCAACTACACGGCTGCTGTGGAATTTTTTGAAAAAATTGAAGCCGGAACCCCCAAGCTGGCAGTTGGAAGACTGCGCATCAGGTCGAGACTGAGCCATGCAGAACGCACCTTTTGTTTCGCAGTGTTGTACCTGGGGCAGCAGCACATTATCGGGAACATAAGCGGCGAAATGTTACGTTCCCAATTTGAAGAGATGTTTGCCCGCACCAGCAAGGCATTTCGTGCCGCCAATTTGAGCGAGGTGATCGGGGCATTACAGCAATATTTCGGACCCGAAAAATTCACCCTTTCCAGCCTTTTTGCCGACGAAAAAATCGAGATCATCCGAACCATTACCGAATCGAGCCTGGAAGGCGCCGAAGCCACCTTCCGGAATGTGTTCAATGAAAATTACCAGCTGATCACCGGCATTGAGGAGGCCAAATTGCCTTTGCCCTCTACCTGGCACAATATTGCCTCCTATGTGTTGAATGCCGATCTGCTTGAATTCTTTGAAAGCCGGGAGACCGCCGATCCGCGTGTATTGCGCCGTATCGCCAACGACCTAAAGCGCTGGCACATCAAGCGCACCGACGAAGACCGGCTCAATCACGCCATTGGGATGCGGGTATTGCGGGAAATTGAAAGGATCGAGCTGGATGAATCTTCCACTCCCCGGGTGCGCTGGCTCAATGATGTGCTCACCATTGTGGAAGAGATGGAGCTTAAACCCAATATCTGGCGCAGCCAAAACCTGTTCTACCTTTTCAATAAAGGATTCCGAAAAGGACAGTGGGTATTTCTAAACAAAGAATGGGAAGCGGAGATAAAACGCCTGGCCCAGCTGCTGCGCGTCCGCCTTTTTTAGATCCCTCCATCCCACGTTAGCCTTCGAAGTGGAGCGAGATGGTGAAGGTGCGGCTCAATACCTTTTCCAGTACGGTACTTTGTTCCAGGCGGTCGTTGAAAATGAGGATGTTGTTCAATCCCTGTGAAATTTTCAGCTCGGGAGAGAAGATGAAGTACGGGAAGAAAAACTGAACGCCGGCGCCGTATTCCACCTGGAAATCGGTAGGCGCAATTTTCACCAGGCCGGCAGCCTGACGTGTGCGGGAATCGCTGGCTACATCAAACGAATATTTCACGCCGCCGATAACGAACAGGCGGAAATCGTGGTAGGGCGCTGATTTATAGCGAACGTGGAAAGGTAGCTCCACCAGCACCGATTCAATGGGACGGCTCACCACACGCCCGCCCTGGCCCGGAGGGGAGTAGCGGATATTGTGCTCCGTGAACGAAAGGGTGGGCAGGAAGCGAATATCGAAATATTCACCTACTTTCAGGTTGGATACAATACCCAGATTGAACCCCGGTCCGGTTACGGATTCTGCCCGGGCAAAGGAGTCGTTACGGATAAAATCCTTGGAATGGAAAATCCGGTAATCGCTGGCGTTATAACCCAGGGTAATACCAAAATAATAGTTTTTTTGCTGAAAGTCGAGATAGTTCAGGTTGCTTCCCTGGTTGAATTGCGCCTTGGCCGTGGGCATTTGCCAGGATAGTAGACAACCAAAAATAATAGCCAAGCGCAGGCCCTGACCAAACCATTGTTTTATTTGGTTGCCGTGTAAATAGAGCATATTCCGAGCGTTAGTCGTTCGCATATTGGGTCGTTAAAACCGGTTTTGGTTAATATTTCAGTAAAATGGTTGCCTTCAGGAAAGGCCTGCACACTTTCAAACAGGTATGTGTACGCGCGCATGTCGCGACTTGTTAAACGTCCGATCAGCGGTAAAACGTATTTGAAGTAGCTGTTATAGAGCTGTTTAAACGGAAAAATATGCGGTTTGGAGAATTCCAGTATGACTACACGTCCGCCGGGCCTTAAAACACGGCGCATCTCTGCCAAACCCTTTTCCAGATTTTCAAAATTCCGCACCCCGAAAGCCACGGTTAAAGCGTCAAAGGTATCAGTTTCGAACCAAAGATGCTCACTATCGCCTGTTTCCAGTGTAATTACCTCTTGCAATCCGGCATCCTGAATTTTTACCCGACCAAATTCCAGCATCTGATTGGCGATATCTATGCCCACAATGCGCCGGGGCTTCAATATTTTAGCCATCAGAATGGCCACGTCGGCAGTGCCGGTAGCCACATCCAGAATCTCGGCAGGTTTGGCAGGTTTTAGATATCCGATGGCCTTTTTGCGCCACCACACATCAATGCCCAGCGAAAGCACCCGGTTCAGGAAGTCGTATCTGGGCGCAATCTTGTCGAACATTTGTTCAACCTCAGCTTTTTTGCCCGCTTCGGAGTTGTATGGTTTGATTTCTGACATGTTACAGTTTTATATTCTCCACAATTTCCAACCCATAACCGATAAAACCGGTGCGAGGTTTAGGATGATTGGTGAGCAGGCGAATTTTACTGATGTCCAGCTCGCGCAGGATTTGGGCGCCCACGCCGAAATCTTTCTTTCCGATGACTGTGTGCAATTCAAACCGGTCGGTATTCCCTTCTTCTGAAAGTTGTTTGTAATGCTGCAATTTGGCCAGTAAATTGGCTTTGTCGCCCTGACGCAGGTACACGAAGGCGCCTTTGCCGTTTTCCTGTATGGCTTTCAGCGCTGAAGAAATTTGTGCGCCGTAGTCGGATAGCAGAGTGCCAAGGATGCCGCCTGTTTCCGACCAGGAGTGTACCCTTACCAAAACCGGCTCATCTTCTGTCCATTCGCCTTTCTTAAGTGCCAGGTGGGTGTCGCCGGTAGCCATATCTGTGAACACAATGGCCTGGAATTCCCCGTGTATGGTTTGCATGGGCACTTCCATTTCTTTGCGCACGAGGCGTTCGGTGCGCATGCGGTAGGCCACCAGATCGTCGATGGAAATGATTTTCAGGTTGTGCGTTTTAGCCACCTCGATGAGTTGGGGCAGCCTGGCCATGGAACCGTCGGGGTTGAGGATCTCCACCAGCACGCCAACCGGAGCCAGGCCTGCCATGCGGGCAAGGTCCACAGCGGCTTCCGTATGGCCGGTTCGGCGCAATACGCCTCCTGCTTTGGCACGCAGCGGGAAAATATGGCCCGGTCGGGCATAATCGCTGGGGCGTGCAGCCGGGTTGGTGAGCCAACGGATACCCGTAGCCCGATCGTAAGCAGATATGCCGGTAGTACAACCCTGCCCGATCAGGTCAATGGAAACGGTAAATGCCGTTTCATGCAAGGCGGTATTGCTGCTCACCATCAGGTTGAGCCCAAGCTCATCAGCGCGTTTTTCCTCCAGGGGCGTGCAGATGAGGCCTCGGCCGTGAGTAGCCATAAAATTGACCGTTTTCGGCGTAATGGTTTCTGCAGCGCAAATGAAATCACCTTCATTTTCGCGGTCTTCGTCGTCTACAACAATGATGACCCTGCCAGCGCGGATCTCGGCAATGGCCTCTTCGATGGTATTGAGTTGAAAGGTTTCTGACATGGAATGGTTACATAAATGGATAGCCGGATGAAAAATCCACACCCGTATTCCGGATTTGACCGCAAAGGTATTGGGTCGAAGTGCGAATTCGCTACTTTTGCGCTTTAATGCAACCATCTTTATTCAAAATAAGGCAGGACGGGTACTTCGGCTACATCAATGCCGGGGGTGAGGTGGTTATTGAACCACAATTCCTGGAAGCAGGCGCCTTTCAAAGCGGCTTTACTACCGTGCGTTTGAACGGGCTCTGGGCGCTGCTGGATGATCTAGGTCGATTGTACATCAAACGACTTTACAAGGCCGTAGGGCCCTTTTCGGAAGGCCTTGCCCGTGCGCAGGTGGCCCGGCTATGGGCTTTTGTGAACCTCCAGGGGCGTGAGGCAATCGGTCCCTTGTTCGAGCAGGCCGGCGATTTCTTCGAGGGTCTGGCGCCGGTAACCTTCGAAGGGCAGGCCGGCTTCATCGGCCCCGACGGGCAGTTTGCCATCAAACCTCTTTTTCAGCAAACCGGGAATTTCAGTGAGGGTCTGGCGCCCGCCAGTGTGGATGGGCTTTGGGGATTTGTGGGTAAAAACGGCCAGTTTATGGTGCCGCCCAAATGGGAGGGCGCCAGTTCGTTCCAAAAGCAATCGGCGGTGGTCACCCGCGATGGAAAATGGGGACTCATCAATCGGGCCGGCGAAGAAACGGTTGCGCCACAGTTCGATTTTATCAAAGGACATGTGCAAGGCGAGTTTTTCGACGGCATGGCCCTGGCTTTTCGCGACGGGAAGTATGGCTTTGTGAGTCAGGAAGGCAATATTGCCATTGAGCCCATGTTCGATCTGGCGGGCGACTTTGGCGAGGGCCTGGCGCTGGTGGAAATCAATGGCGCTTTCGGATATGTGGATAAGGCCGGTAAACTGGTCATTATGCCAAAATTTGAAGATGCCGGCGTTTTCTCCGACGGCCTCGCACAGGTGCAAGTGAACGGGCGCTGGGGCTATATCAATCCGGAAGGCCAGATTGTCATACAACCGGTATTTCAGTCGGCCACTCCGTTCTCGCAGGGACTTGCCCTCACCGTACAAGACGGAAAGTGGCAGTATATCAATCGTTCCGGCCAGTTGGTTTGGAAGGAGCAGTAACATTCCCCGGCACATAACTGAAAACGGCAGAGGTGCCATATTTTTGTTCAGAGGATGCTGAAACATCTGTCAGCTCCAGTCTGGCATGCAGGCGGTGCAATTCATTCAGTGCTTCTATCTTGGAATAGGTTAATTCAAGACCCTTGGAGATATGGCCGGTTTTTTGCGATTTCAATTCGCGGGATTTCAGGATGCCCGGACCATTATCGAGAATGGTACAAACAACCAGATTGTTTTCCAGCGCAATGCGAATGGTCAGGTGTGAAGGCTTGCCTATGGCGAGGCCGTGAATGGTGGCGTTTTCCACCAGTGGTTGCAACAGCATCACCGGGAAAGGCGTATTGCGTGGCAATGCAGGATCCACTTCTATGGAATAGGAAAACTTGTCGCCAAACCGGAGCTGGGTCATTTTAAGATAGTCGTCCAGATAGTTGATTTCCTGTTCTATCGGGTAAAAGGTTTCTTCCGCATGTGCCATACTGGTGCGCAGCAGGCGGGTGAAAATTTCAATGTAGGCATTGGCTTTCCGAAAATCCGGCGGAAAAAAGAACTGCTGAATGGCATTGATACTGTTGCCTATAAAATGCGGATTGACTTGCAATTTAATAGCCTGAAGGCGCAATTCTGAGATGCGCATCTGCAGCCGCCGGTTTTCTCCAAAAACCCGCGTGAAGCGCCATATCCCGAATGCCAATACTGCCCAAATCAATAAATTCACCCATACGGTTTGATACCAATAGGGTAATTTTGTTATAGTGACGGCATCCGGCTGTTGGCTTATCT
>JADZFI010000193.1 GCA_020850025.1 Saprospiraceae bacterium | reverse complement strand
TCCGGGGAATTGACGGCCGCTTTGTTCATGATACCCGCGGTTTGGCTCATTTCAGGTTCCTGCTTGTTCTGAAACACGATTGATTCGTAGAACAACTGCGTATTTAAAGAGCCCTCAACCTGCATGGTGCCGAATATATCGCTCGCCTTGGCCCGGAGCGTCATGCGTTGATCTTTATCCACGAGGATGGACATTTGTTTCATGCCCGGCAACAGGAAGGTGTAGAACCCGGTGGGCATCAACTTGTTGCGGCGCAGAATAAAGTGCCCGGCAGCATCCACTTTAGTGGAGTCTATGATATAATTCTGATCACCCCACATGCCCACCAGCTTGGTAGTTCCGGCAGGGATTCCTTCCAGAAAAGCTTCTATATATGTGGAATCGTACTCTGCAGCGGCGGGCTGGGTAGTGCCCTGAGCCTGTAGTGACGAAAGCGAGCATATGGCCAAACAAAGGAAAAGGGTGCGTTTTAGCATATTGGTGTCGTAGTTTTTAGTACTCCGGCGCAAAAGTAAGGCCATTGGCCGGTGGCTGGGGTGGTTTTGGGAAATGTTTGCAATCTTGGGGGTTTTGCACAGATTTTACACGGATTTTTTGCACAGATTTTACGCAGAATGGGTTTCGCACAGATTTTACACGGATTTTTTGCACAGATTTTACGCAGAATGGGTTTCCCGCAGATGTACGCAGATTTTCCGCAGATTTCGCAGAAGACACTCGGCTTATCCATCTTTATAAATTTAACCCAAATCCGCCGAAGGCGCCCAAATCCGCGTTATCCGTGTCATCCGCGTTCCAAAAAATCCACGGCATCCCCCATAAAAATGCGCGGCATCCCCATGATATTTGCTCCTGAACCATTTCACCTTTCTCCATGACAAGAACGCTACTCCTGTTCTTATGCCTGAGCCTGTGCTCCTTCGGCCTATCCGCTCAAAAATCCGTACACATCCCCAATTATCTTCAGAACCCCAACGATCCGAACGGCGCCCAGTTCAGCTGGAGCAAAACCGCTCAAAGCCCTAATTTTATCCTTATATGGGGCAATACTGTGGGCGCTGATCCGGCCAATTTCCCGGATCCGGATTTGCAATTCAACCCGGCCAGGATTCTGGATACCATGGAGTACATCTATACCCGGTTCAAAGACCTGGGCTTTCTGGACGATGCCCCCGGCACCAATCTGGCACAATACAAAATCCCGATCGTGATGTACAATACCTGGGGCCCCAACGGCGCTCAGGGCTGGGCCAACGGCGGCGATGCCGACGGGATCGTAGGCGCCTTCTGGGTGCACCCCAATGCCATGGACGACGGCGGGGTGGCCGCTCACGAGCTCGCCCACAGTCTGCAAGCCCAGTGCAATATCGACTACCGCGCCGATAACGGCCTGGGGTACGTGTGGCTCAATGCCGGAATTTTCTGGGAAACGCACGCCAATTTCATGCGCAACCTGCTCTACCCCTGGGCAGTATCCGCCTGGGGAATGGACCACTACCATATTGAAACCTGGGGCGACTGGAAAAATACCTACGAGAACTATCATCTGCTGTTCGCTATTCAGGCCTCGGAAGGTATTGACATAGTGAACCGACTCTGGCGCGAATCCACCAGCTATGAATACCCCCTGCAAGCCTACAAACGCCTGGCCGGATAGTTGCTTCGTGCGCATCAAATTCAAAGGACACACAGAGGCCAATGTGCATACCGGCTGGCGTTATGGATTCGTGGCCGCCAGGGCCGACGGAACGGTGAGCAGGTACAGTCCCACGTACAAGGACAACACCGCTGAGATCACTTTTGAACTGGAAATCGGCGAAACCAGCCTGTACCTGGTGGTGATGGGAGCGCCCAATGACCAAATTACCACCAATACGACCAACGACACCTGGCAGGGTTATCCCAAACATTTCCGTCACCCCTACGAACTCACCATCAGCGGGGCCGTTCCGGAAGGCCATCAGCCGCCGGCAAATTTCCGGACGCCCCTCCGCAACAACGGCCATTTGCACAGCAACGGCGGTGGCTGGGTGCAAAACAGCGCCAACGTAGCCGCTTCAGTGTACGTAGGCCCCTGGGCCATGGTGCTGGGAAATTCCAACATCAGCGGTAATGTGCGCATAGAAAATACGGCCGTGGTGCGGGATGTCGCCATGAGCGGCGAAGTAAAGGTGCAGGATAATGCCTTTGTAAACACCGGAACGTACAGCGGCAACGCCATCATCCGCGGACAAGGGTTTGCTGAAAATGTCACCATGTCGGAAAATGCCCTGATCGGTATGCGGGCCCGGGTGTATAATTATAAACTCTCCGGTACCGTAGAAGTAGGCGGCGATGTCATTGTGTACAACGACAACGGAAATTGCAACAACGGTGTGCACTACCGACTCACCAATTACTACGACAACAAGTTGCTGGAATGTGACGGCCGAACCGCTGATCACCCGGTGAATAAGGATGTAAACAATACCTACAATCGCTTCAGCGATGCAGACATGGCCCTGCCCTGCAGCTGTGCCACCCTTCAGGATGCAGATGCCGACGGACTCAGCATCTGCGCCGGCGATTGCTCCGACGACAACCCGGCCATTTACCCCGGCGCACCGGAACTCTGCGATGGCTTAGATAATAACTGCGACGGCACTATTCCGGCAGAAGAACTGGACGCTGATGGCGACGGACTCAGCCTTTGCGCGGGGGACTGCTCCGACGATAACCCGGCCATTTTCCCGGGCGCGCCGGAGCTTTGCGATGGCTTAGATAACAACTGCGACGGTACGATTCCGGCCGAGGAACTGGACGCTGATGGCGATGGACTCAGCCTTTGCGCGGGCGATTGCTCAGACGACAATGCGGCCATCTACCCCGGCGCGCCGGAGCTTTGCGATGGCGTAGATAACAACTGCGACGGTACAGTTCCAGCCGAGGAACTGGACGCTGATGGCGACGGACTCAGCATCTGTGCGGGCGACTGCAACGATGCCATGGCCGGCATTTTCCCGGGAGCGGAAGAAATACCCAACAACGGCATTGATGAAGATTGCGACGGGCAGGATCTTATTACCGGGTTGCAAAACCTGGCACAGGAATGGGGCGTTCTGGTGACGCCAAATCCTTTCCAAAACAGATTGCTGATAAGTCAACAGGCGCCAACAATCGGGCTGCAATATCAGCTGGTGGATGCCCTTGGCAGGGTACTTCTCCAGGGCTCCCTGACCGCTGTCCAAACCGATCTCAATACAACAAGCTTTACCCCCGGCGCCTACGTGCTGATACTACGGCATCCAACCGATGCCCGGGTTTGGAGCATGCGGGTGGTGAAAGGGGAGTGAGCTTATTTTACTGTCGGGGTGACTCCGGTTACCCCGACAGTAAGCCCCCAGTCAAGCCCGACCTCGGAGAGGTCCAACGTTTGTAGAATTGACCGATTTATCGCGATCCAAAGACCTCGGAGAGGTCTAAGATTTAATTCTTCGTGGGCAGAATACAAACGTTCGACCTCTCCGAGGTCGGAAACATGTACCAACGGGACAAATGCTACAAACGTTTGACCTCTCCGAGGTCGCTTTCGCCTCAACCCCAAATCCCCAACAAGCTCTATGCAGAACCTGCCGAAGGCAGAAGAAAATCCACGGCATCCCAAATAAAAATCCGCGTCATCCGTGTCATCCGCGTTCCAAAAACCCATGTCATCCCAACAAAAAATCCGCGTCATCCCACCCGAAAATCTGCCTCATCCAACTAATTTTTCCGATCTTCGCCCATACAAATCACCTGCACATGCCTGCACCGGATTTTTCCAATATCCCTTTCAACCCGGACCTCCGGCCGTCCACCGTCAGCCGTCTACCGTCCCCCGTCCACCGTCTCCGGTACGTTGCCGGGCTTCCTCCTTTCCTCGGCGGGCCGTACTCCACCATGTACGTTACCCAGCCCTGGACCATCCGGCAGTATGCAGGGTTTTCCACCGCAGAGGAAAGCAATGCCTTTTACCGCCGCAACCTGGCGGCCGGGCAAAAAGGCTTGTCGGTAGCGTTCGACCTGGCCACGCACCGGGGCTATGATTCCGATCATCCGCGTGTAGTAGGCGACGTGGGCAAAGCCGGCGTGGCCATTGATTCGGTGGAAGACATGAAGGTGCTGTTCGATCAGATCCCGCTGGGGGAAATGTCGGTGTCCATGACCATGAACGGCGCCGTTATTCCCGTTATGGCGTTTTACATCGTGGCCGCAGAAGAACAGGGTGTTACTCCGGATAAACTTTCCGGCACCATCCAGAACGATATCCTCAAGGAGTTCATGGTGCGCAATACCTACATCTACCCACCCGGGCCAAGTATGCGCATCATCAGCGATATTTTCGCGTATTGCGCCGGTAATATGCCTAAATTCAACTCCATTTCCATTTCCGGCTACCACATGCACGAAGCAGGCGCCCCGGCGGAAATAGAGCTGGCCTATACCCTGGCCGACGGGCTGGAGTACATCCGCGCTGGTTTGGCTGCCGGACTGGACATTGATGATTTTGCGCCGAGGCTCTCCTTTTTCTGGGGCATCGGGATGAACCATTTTACGGAAATTGCCAAGCTGCGCGCCGGCAGGCTGCTCTGGTCCAGGCTGGTGCACCAGTTCTCGCCCAAAAGCAACAAGTCGCTGATGCTGCGCACCCACTGCCAGACCTCTGGCTGGAGCCTCACAGAGCAGGATCCCTTCAACAACGTGGCCCGCACCTGCATAGAAGCTATGTCGGCCGTGCTGGGCGGCACGCAGAGTTTGCACACCAATTCTTTCGACGAGGCCATTGCCCTGCCCACCGATTTTTCGGCAAAAATTGCCCGCGATACGCAGCTTTTTATCCAAAAAGAGAGCGATGTCACCCGCGCCATCGACCCCTGGGCCGGCTCCTACCACGTGGAAAAACTCACCGAAGAGTTGGTGGAAAAAGCCTGGGCGCTCATTCAGGAAGTGGAAGCGCTGGGCGGCATGGCCAAAGCCATCGAAGAAGGATTGCCCAAACTTCGCATTGAAGAAGCCGCCGCCCGCAAGCAGGCTCGCATTGATTCCGGTGAAGAAAAAATTGTAGGCGTCAATATCTTCCAGACCACCGATCAGGCCCCATTCGAACTTCTGGAAGTAGACAATACGGCAGTGCGTGAAAGCCAAATCCGGCGCTTGCAGGAGCTGAAGACGTCCAGGAATGAAGCGGCAGTACAGACCGCCCTGGCAGCGCTGGAGACCGCTACCCTCCACGGCGGCAACCTCCTGGAAGCGGCCATCAATGCCGCCAGAGTACGCGCCACCCTGGGCGAAATTTCCGCCGCCATGGAAAAAGCCTTCGGCCGTTACGTAGCCACCACTAAATCCGTATCGGGCGTTTATGCCGCCAATATGAGCCACAACGAAGATTTTGAACGCGCCAGCCAGCTCGCCGACGAGTTTGCGGAGCTGGAAGGCCGCCGCCCCCGTATCATGGTAGCCAAACTGGGCCAGGATGGTCACGACCGCGGCGCCAAGGTGATTGCCACCGCCTTCGCCGATCTGGGCTTTGATGTGGACATTGGCCCGCTGTTCCAAACCCCGGCTGAAGCCGCCCGGCAAGCCGTGGAAAACGACGTGCATATTCTTGGCATTTCCTCCCTGGCAGCCGGACACAAAACCCTGGTGCCACAAACCATCGCCGAACTGGAAAAACTGGGTCGCCCGGATATCCTCGTGGTCGTTGGCGGGGTAATTCCTCAGCAAGACTACGATTTCCTCCGCCAGGCCGGCGCAGCCGCTATTTTCGGCCCGGGTACAGTGGTAGCCAAAGCAGCACAGGAGTTGCTGGGCGTGTTAATGGGGTGATTTCCGGATTTTCTGACCATCTCCGAAGCGAACAACCATGTCGAAGAAAAAACAAACAGTTGCCGGCTCCAAACCTGTCAAAACAGGCGGCACTCCCGAACAACCCGCACATTTGCAACACTGGTTTCTGATCACTGCAGGCGGATTGCTGGCGGTGATACTGGCCGCATTCGGCGGAGCGTTCGGGCACGACTTTGTTTCCTGGGACGACCATGTGTACGTCTACGAAAATCCCATGGTGCTGAACCCAACCGGGGCTAGTTTCCGGGCATTTGCCACCCAGGTGGTGTCGCTCAACTACCACCCGCTCACCATGTGGTCGCTGTGGCTCAACTCGGCTATGTTTGGAGCCGGCGCCAAATCGTTCATCGTCACCAATGTGCTCTTGCATTGGGGGAATGCTGCGTTGTTGTGCTGGTTGGTATGGCTGCTTACGGGCCGGCAATACCGCTCGGTGGCCATTTTTACGGCCTTGTTGTTCGCCATACACCCGCTGCGCGCCGAATCGGTAGTATGGGTATCGGAGCGCAAGGATGTGTTATATGTGTTTTTCTTCCTTGCCGGACTCATTTCCTACTGGCAATACCTGGATACGCAGCGGAAAAGCAAACTCTGGCTGGCTCTCCTGATGATGCTGCTCTCCTGCTTGTCTAAAGGCGTGGCGGTGGTATTCCCGCTGGTATGCCTCTTGTTGGATTACTGGCATGGCCGCAAATTCAACGCAGCCTGGATAATAGAAAAGCTGCCCATGTTTGCCTTGTCTCTGCTTTTCGGCCTGATTGCGCTGGATGTGCAAAAAGGGGGCGATTTCCACGGCTTGCTCACCCTGCCGGGCGAAAAAACCAAGGCTTTGTCATCGGTATTCGGTTTGGATAAGAAGATTCTGTTTGCCGGCTACGGGTACATGATGTATTTCGTCAAAACCCTGCTTCCGCTGAAACTCTGCACTTTTTACCCTTATCCTACAGAGGTAGAGCTCAAAGGGCCGCAATACATTGGCGGGGCGTTGTTTATGCTGGCCACCCTGGCCCTGGCCGTGTGGAGCATGCGCAAAACGCGGGTATTGGCATTCGGTTTCGGCTGGATACTGGCCACAGTGTTGCTGGTGCTGCAGTTCATCTCTGTGGGCGTGGTCATCATGGCCGACCGGTATTTCTATCTGCCCTCTGCCGGGCTCTTTTTCATGCTCACCTATGCCGTGGAGGTGTATGTTTTGCAAAATAAACCCGGCCTGCGAAATACCTGGTGGGCTGTACTGGCACTCTTCGCCGCCTGGTGCCTGTGGCTGAGTCGCGCCCAAACAGCCACCTGGAAAAACTCCGAAACCCTGTGGCAGCAAGTACTGAAATATTATCCTGCGGAAGACCAGGCCATGGAGTCGCTGGCCAACTGGTACGGCAAACAAAACCGCGTGCCGGAAGCCGAGCAAATGCTCGAACGCGCTGTGGCCGACGGCTGTACGCGGCCCAATGTATTCAGTGCTCTGGCCAACTGCATCGCCATCAAGGCCGGAACCGCCAAAGATTCCACTACCCACCGCGCACTGCTGAACCGGGCCTTTTCTCTTTACGACCAGTCTATAGCGCTCAACCCCAACAACGCGGATACCTACTTCAACCGGGCATTCACCGCCCTGCAGGTCAATCCCGAGCGCACCATTGCCGATCTGGATATGGCACTGGCGCTTGCGCCGTACAAAGCCCTGCAATTCAAACAAATGAAAAGCACGGCCCTCAACAGTCTGAAACGATATGCGGAGGCAGAAATGGTGCTCAACGAGGTCATTCCTGTCATGGAAAAGATGCCGCTCCGCAGCGCGGAAGAGAAACAAAAACTCTCGGATGCCTACCTGGAACGTGCGGTGTCCAAGTTCAACAACGGCAATCGCCCGGGCGGACTGGCCGATGCTGAAAAGTCGGTGAGCATTATGCCGCAAAACCAGCGAGCGGTCAACTTGTTATCCCGTATGAAGGCTATGATGGGCCAGTGAGTTAAAATCCCCAACATGCCCTTACCTTAGCGCCATGTTTTCTACCACAAAAAAAATAGGCGTGCTCGGTGGCGGCCAATTGGGCAAAATGCTGGCCCTGGCTGCTGCCAACTGGGACTTCAAAATATACTGCCTCGATCCAACGCCCGATGCGCCGGCAAGTGCCGTCTGCGCCGGATTTTCCGTGGGCGATTTCAAGGATTACGATCAGGTAATGACATTCGGGGCCGACAAGGATTTGCTCAGTATTGAAATTGAGCACGTTAATACCGAGGCGCTTCTGGAACTGGAACGTCAGGGAAAGAAAGTGCACCCCAGTCCGCGTGCGCTCGACATCATCAAAGACAAAGGCTTACAGAAGCAATTTTACCAGGAGCACAACATCCCAACGGCCCATTTCGAGCTTTTCAAGGATGAAAAAGCGTTGAAAAAAGCCGTTACCTCCGGCGCCTGGAGTTTGCCTCTGGTGCAAAAAACGCGCACAGCCGGATACGACGGCAAAGGAGTGGCCATCCTGCGCACCCTGGAGGATCTGGAAACCAAGCTGTTGCCCGGCCCTTGTCTGGCCGAGGCCCTGGCGCCTATCCAGGCTGAAATTGCCGTGGTAGCTGCCCGCAACGAACGCGATGAAGTGGCTGTTTTTCCGGCGGTGGAAATGGATTTTCACCCGGAAGCCAATCTGGTGGAGTTTCTGATCTGTCCGGCCCGTATTCCGGCGCTGGTAGAAGCCCAGGCAGAAGCCCTGGCGGAACAGGTGATTCGGGCCTTCGACATCTGCGGTCTCCTGGCCGTGGAGATGTTCTGGACCCGCGACGGCGAAATATTGGTCAATGAAGTGGCGCCCCGGCCCCATAATTCCGGGCACCATACCATAGACAGTGCGCACACCAGCCAGTTTGAACAACACCTGAGAGGCATCTGCAACCTGCCCCTCGGCTCAACGGCCTCCAAAACCCCCGTAGCCATCATGCTCAACCTCCTCGGCGAACCCGGCCACAAAGGCCCGGTGCAGTATGTCGGAGTGGAAGAATGTCTGGCCCTCGAAGGAGTGAATATTCACCTCTACGGGAAATCCCAAACCTCCCCCTTCCGCAAAATGGGCCATGTGACCATCACCGGAAACACCCCCGAAGAAGCACTCCAAAAGGCTAATTTTGTAAAGGAAACCCTCAAGGTTTGCGCGTATTGATTCGTTCAAGGCAGGGCGACCACAAGTAGGGCGACCACAAGGGTCGCCCCTACGTAAACCCTTCAAACATCGGCGGCTAAACCCGCCGGTACATTAACCACATTCCCCCCATTAACCACATTCCCACATTAAAACTATGGTTTCCATCATCATGGGCTCCGACTCCGATCTTCCGGTAATGCAAAAAGCGGCAGATATCCTCACCGAGTTGCAGGTGCCTTTTACCATGACCATCGTATCGGCGCACAGAACGCCGGCGCGTATGTTTGAATTTGCCTACACGGCTCATCAAAAAGGCATAAAAGTGATCATTGCCGGAGCCGGCGGTGCAGCACATTTGCCGGGCATGGTGGCAGCCATTTCTCCCCTGCCCGTCATAGGCGTTCCGGTAAAATCGTCCAACTCCATCGACGGCTGGGACAGCATACTCTCCATCCTGCAAATGCCTGAAGGCGTGCCGGTAGCTACCGTGGCCCTCAATGCCGCCCGAAACGCCGGCATCCTTGCCGCCCAAATGATCGCCACCAGCGATACCGAATTGCTCCAGCGCATCCAGGATTTCAAAAAATCACTGGAAGAAAAAGTGCTCGAAAAAGCGAGAAAAATGGAGGGATAATGTGGGGAATGTGAATAATGTGGGGAATGTGGGGAATGTGAATAATGTGGGGAATGTGGGGGCGAGGCTTGCTGGGCACCCTCTGTGTGAAATCTGTGCAAAAAATCTGTGTAAAATCTGTGCGAAAAATCCGCGTGAAATCTGCGAGCTCTGCGGGAAAATCTGTGTAAAATCTGTGCGAAAAATCCGCGTGAAATCTGCGAGCTCTGCGGGAAAATCCGTGTAAAAAAACTATTCCTATATGCGCCACTCACTACTTTTCTTCCTCCTCTTAGCGCTCACACCTAAAATCAGCGCCCAGGAACCCCTGAAAACCCAGCTCGCCCCATGTGGCACACTGGGCATTTCCGACTGGCTGAAAGAATCCCGCTTCCGCCAGCCGGTCCAGGATCGCTCCGGAGATACCATGTGGGTAGCCATTAAAACACACCTGCTCGCTAAAGACAACGGCATCGGTCGCATATCTATCGAGAAATACCTGGATTCCTTTTGCCAGTTGAACGAGGATTTCAGCGATACCGATATCCAGTTTTTTATGAAAGACGGCTGGAACCTGCTCAATGAAAGCGACTGGCACGTCCACAATACCATTCCGGAAGGCATTGACATGATGCTCACCAATAACGTTCCGGATGCCCTCAATGCCTATTTCGTGGCCGATCCTGCCGGCAACTGCGGCTACAACCTGCCCTACGCCGGCGTGGCCATCGCGCACGGCTGTTCCGGCGATAACGACCATACCTGGGCGCATGAAGTAGGACACGCCCTCAATCTTCCGCACCCCTTCATCGGCTGGGAGGGCAAGTTGTACAATTTTAATACGCCCACCCCTACGGTCCTGACGTACGACTATACCTATTTCCATGATACCCTGGACACTCAGGTGCCCGCGCCACTCGACACCGCGCTGGTGGAACTGGTAGACGGCAGCAACTGTGCCATTGCAGCCGACCGCATTTGCGATACACCGCCTGACTATCTGAGCTATCGTTGGGAATGTGATGCAGAGAACAAGAGCCTGTTGAAACAAAAAGACCCCACCGGCGCCGAGTTTTACTCAGACGGCACCCTGTTTATGTCGTATGCCCTGGATCAGTGCCAGAACCGGTTCTCTCCGGAAGAAATCAATATCATGCGTGCCACCCTGCTCACGGAAAGGCTAAACTGGGTAGCCCCCGGCATAACGCAGGAGCCGGTGACGGATAATCCGGTCGCCATAGAGCCCGTTCAGGATCAGATAGTACCTGTAAACGGGGCTGTGCTGCGCTGGAACGCCGTGCCCAACGCCACCCATTACCTGGTGCAGGCTTCCCGGTTCGCCAGTTTTTCTTTTAAGCAACTGGATATTGTGACCACTGATACTTTTGCTATAGCCGGTCAGCTTGCGCCCAACCTGAAATATTACTGGCGTATCCGGCCTTTTAATAATCGCCATACCTGCGCCCCATTCAGTGCGCTTTCTTCGTTTAAAACCAGTCAGGTCAGCCCTACTACCGAGCCCGACGCCGAAGGCTGGCGCTGCTACCCCAGTATCCTTGCGCCCGACCAGCCACTCACCATTCAAATTCCTGAGGACTGGAAAGGCCACGAAATCCGCTGTCAGATATACGATGCAGCCGGCCGTCTGGTATGGCAGCAAAAACAGGAGTGGTCTGACCAAACCAATTCCCTCCAACTCCCTTCCGGCCAATGGTCCGCAGGTGTTTACCTGCTCACCTGCACCGGAAAAACCGGTAGCAAAACGGAACGGCTTACGGTAGACGGTGGACGGTAGACGGTAGACGGTTGCTATGCATAAAGTGAGTTGTCATCCCCGCAGGGGAACTACACAAGCC
>JADZFI010000192.1 GCA_020850025.1 Saprospiraceae bacterium | reverse complement strand
TTTACCTGCCATCACCAGCGACTGCAGCAACACACCAATGGCAATCAGCACCACCATCTCGAAACTGGTGAGCAGTGTGGAGCCGTAGACAATACGCTGGGTGTGTTCGTTGAGTAATTTTCCTTCCGACAACTGAATGCGGGAAAGATGCTCCAGGTTCTCTGATGCGGCGGTAAAGCGCTCATCAATTTGGGCATGGGTGATGCATTCCGCAGATTGTTCCTGTAAAACCTTCAGGTATTTGTACTCCAGCTCCTGCAAAGCAGCCACATCCGCTTTGAAATTCCGCAAACAAACCGACTCTTCCTTGGTGAGCCTGGTTTTTTCATAATCCGTCAGCAAACCACTGATAGCGTTGTTGTGAGTATAGAAATTCAGCCCCAACTGAGAGGTGCTGAACCCGGTATGGTTGTCGAGCAGGAGCTTTTTCTGGTACAGGTGGCTCGACAACTCATAGATATAGCCTTCCACCACCAGCCGGTCCTTGTACACGGAGGAGAAGGAACTTCCGAGTTCGTCAATATCTTGTCTGCCTTTTAAATTAGTGAGCAGAACCAGGACACATACGGTGCCCAGAAGTGCCGCTGCTTTTAATTTTTGCTGGATGCTGAATGCCCAATTCATGGCCACTGTGGTTGGTGAACGGATGATTTTCCTGCGAAGAAACGAAATATTTTCCGTCAATGCAGTTTTTACATTGAAATGTTTCTGGAAGAATGCGCAGGAAAACAGCTCATGGCATGGTCTATTTTTCCATAACCGGCTTCATTCTGGTGCTTGCTGTGCGTAAGAGATTTATTGCCAGTGCCCCAAGGGCTATGGCCAGCCCCAGGCCGGCAATCCAAAAAGCATAGAAAAAGGGGCGCAATTGCTTCATCATTACTGCAAAAGCCGTGTTTTCGGGGTCTCTTTGCCAGAGCCCTTTCATAATCCCGGCGCCATTCAGTGCAAGCCAGAACAACAGCAGGGAGGCTTGTGCCAGCCAAAACATATTGCGCAGAAACCAGCCGGGCATTCGTCCCTGGTCGAGGAACATATAGCAGGCCGCAAAAAGGATCATACTGTTAATTCCGATGGTAGTGCCCATGGCATGAGCAACCGTTACATGGGTGCCATGCGTATACAGGTTAAAGGCCGGTATAGACATCAGCAGTGCCTGGCCGAGGTTCAACAACAACCAAACATCGGCGGCCATCAGAAAGCGGTATGGGAAATAATGAAAATGCTTCTGTCCTTCTTCAAGACTGTTTTTCCACAAATAAATAATTCGGGCAAATATGATCCATTCTGTCATGCTTACCAGGTAGCCGGTGTATCGCACATAGGCTGCGGTGGGGAGGGTATAAATATGATGGCCCCAGTTGAACATCAGGTTGAAAAGTCCCAGAAAATACATGGCAAAAGCCAGCCGGTTCCTTGTTGCATCTGTGTTTTTGCTGATACGTTCCATCAGGAAAAAGGAAGTGCCGTAAAGCAGCTGATTCCATGCGCCCACCAACGATCCGTTGGATTTCCATTGCACCGTCATGTCGGTCACAAAATGTTCCCTGAAATACGGGAATATCCACAGGTAGCTTTCTGTAAAAGCAAACAGAAAGAAGAAGATGCCGCTCGTCCACATCCACAGATATACCGGCCAGTTCCGGATATTTCGTACGCTTCGGAGGAATTGATACAAAAACAGAAGCCAGGCCAGGGCAATGGGCAGGGCCCAAACCGGATTAAACTCCCAATATTCCCGCCCACCAAAATGGCCCTTGGAATACGACCAAAAAATACCGGCAGCGGCGATAGCCCAAAGCCAACCCTGTGCCTGAGCAGCAAGCCCCCGGGAATAAAGATTGTCCAACATGCTCAAGCACGTATAAACGCAACCGGTTGCCCCCATCAAAATCCAAAGCATAATGGAAGTAACATGCAGGGGTCTCAGCATTTCAAAACCGGGCAACCAGGAAAGGTTGTCGAAACCGAGGTAATAAATACCTGCTGTCAGGCCGAAAAAAAGGCCCAGGCACAGGAATGCCAGGGCGGCATACAAATATCTCTCACCGGTGGGCAGCCTCATCTTGTTTTATTGTTTTTGATCATGCCGCTGGGTAAAATAATGAAATCATGCGGTGCAGCGGAACCACTCGCATCTGTTTCTCTCAGAAAAGCCATTAATTGTTCTGTTTCCTCTTCCGTAAGGTGAAAGGACGGCATAAGGGAGGGGGGCGACTTAAGAAACGCCCGCACCAGTGGCTCTCCTTTCCCAGGGGCCGACATGACGTTTGATAAATCAGGTCCAAGGTATCCGCCAAGCCCGTACAATTGGTGGCAGGCCTGACAATTATACCGCTGCCAGACCAAACGGCCCTGTCCAGCCTCGGCAGATCTGGACAGCCCCTCTGGAGGTATCATATATATACTCATCGAAAAACCGAGGAATCCGGCAAGCAGGAAAACAAGTATGGTTATTTTTTTCAAGAGGATAAAGAAACGTTGACAGGCGCGCAGGCGCAAGGGCGTTTTGGGATAGCTTCTGATGTTTTAAATTCGAAACAAGGCAAAGTTAGAAATAAATTAATTTAAGACAAGTTAGTCCTAAATATTTTACCTTCGCGGCATGTTTTAAAGGCTTTTTGTCGGCCGCGGACCAATTTACCGATCAAAAGAAGCGCAGATTTTCAGGGGAAATTACCTTTGCCGGATATCCATCCTTGTTTGCATGAAACATCTGATTTTTTCCCTGACCTTTCTGACGCTTGCTTTTTCTGGTATATCGCAAAATTTCTCCCATATAACCGGCAGTCTTCAGGCTAATGGCAACTTCTTTTTCGCCGCTGATTCGGTGCTGGGCACGGCCGGTATTCCGCAATACGACTACCAAAAATTTGGTGCAGAGACCTGGCTTACACTGAATTATTCCCACAACGGACTGGATGCGGGCATGCGTTTCGACATGTTCAATAATTCCAACCTGCTGAATCCCAATGCCTCTTACTCCGATGTCGGGATTGGTCGCTGGTATGTTCGCAAGCAGATTGACAAGTTTGATATTTCGGGCGGGTACTTGTACGACCAAATCGGCTCGGGCATTATTTACCGTTCTTACGAAGAGCGCGCGCTGATGATCGACAACGCCCTGTTTGGTGCACAGGTGGGCTATAAAATCAACGACGACTGGAAGATAAAGGCATTCACCGGTCGGCAGAAACAACAGTTCAGCCGGTACGGCACCATATTGCGCGGTGGCGCCATTGAGGGATTCATCAAGCCCGATTCCACCAAAAATTTCACGCTGGCGCCTGGCGCCGGCATTGTGGGTCGCACCTACACCTCCGAAAATATTGACGATGCCC
This sequence comes from Saprospiraceae bacterium, assembly GCA_020850025.1. Classification (GTDB taxonomy): domain Bacteria; phylum Bacteroidota; class Bacteroidia; order Chitinophagales; family Saprospiraceae; genus M3007. Next base: position 8,621 of record JADZFI010000192.1, on the reverse strand, counting down.
GGTTTGAGGTGGCGGGGTATTTCAAAGAGGAGCAAATTGATTTGCAGTACAATACCTATGCGGCTACCCTTTACAATACCCTTACGGCCGGCAATTTTACCTGGTACATAGAAGCGGCCGGTAAAACCAAAGATGTGATTTACGACCCCCTTGCCCCGCGCTCAATTCTCGTTGGTTCGGATATAGACACTGCGCTGGGCAAACTGGTCAATCGCGAAGGATACACCGTTTATTCCAGTTTGTCTTATTCCCAAAAAGGGCTGGGCATTACCCTGGAGGCCAAGCGCACCAAGGATTTTTCCTTCCGGCAAAACCCCAATGCCCTGGGCATACAGGGGCCTATCAATTTCCTGCCTCCTATGGCCAAGCAGAACACCTACCGCCTCACCGCGCGTTTTGCTCCCGCTACTCAGGAACTGGGCGAGCAGGCCATACAACTAGATGTGCGCTATAAACTCAATAAAAAGCTCTCGGTGGGGCTCAATTTCTCCGATATTCAGTTCCTGGACGGCACAGAGTTGTACCGGGAGATCACCCCGGAATTTACCTACCGGCAAAAGCGCAAATGGCAAGTCATCGGCGGCGTTCAAATCCTGAAATACAATATCTTTGTTTATCAGGGCAAAGACAAGTATGTGGATGCCATCACGCCTTATGGAGAGTTTTTGTACAAATTCTCCCCACGCAAATCCATCCGTGTTGAGGCTCAATACCTTGCCACCGACGATGAATTCGGCTCATGGGTGAACGGTCTGGTGGAAGTGGGTCTGGCGCCGCACTGGATCTTTTATGCGTCGGATATGTACAAGCTCAAGCACGGAAGTCTGGATCCGAAACTGAGTCCGGAAAAAGCGAAAGACAAGGTAAAATACGACGGCACGCATTTTCCTTCTGTAGGCGTAGTGTATTCGCGCAAATCCAACCGGGTTTCGCTGGCGTACGTCAAGCAGGTGGAGGGCATCAACTGTGCCGGCGGTATCTGTCGTTTGGAGCCGGCTTTCCACGGTGTGCGTCTTACGCTGAATTCTACCTTCTAACATAGGGGCAATGCCCTCCTTTTCAGTCATTAAGTAAATGCTTGTTGTTATGAATAAAATACATCTACTCTCGCTGGCTGCCGTTCTCGGACTGTTTGCAGCCTGCAAGGAAGAGCCCATAACCATACCCGACCCAAGTTTGAACATTTCCGGCCGCACGGTGCTCGTGGAAGAAGCTACCGGTGTGCGTTGCCAAAACTGCCCGGTTGGAACACAGACCCTGGTGGCCATGCAGCAACAATACGGCAAGGACAGGCTGATCATAGTATCGCTGCACGCTGCTGCTGCCAATTTTACCATACCTTATGCCTCCAGCCAATACGATTTTCGCTCTCCAGAGGTTCAGGAACTGGCCAACTATGTTGGCCCACAGGAAGGGTTGCCAACCGCAGCCATTAATCGCCGATTGTTGTCAGCTGAAATATCTCCTTTTATCACCCCTCACACTCGTTGGGGTGGGGAAGTGGCTCAGGATCTGCTCGTGGATGCAACTATGGCGCTTTCTATTAGCAATACCTTTGACCACAATTCCCGCAGTCTCAATATCAAAATAGACATGCTACCCGACCAGGATTTGAACGGGCAACACCGTCTGACGGTGCTCATTTCCCAGGACAGCATCCGTGATCCACAACTGAACGGGAATACCCTGGTTCCAGACTACGTACACCGGCACGTGGTGCGCGATGTAGTGTCGGCCCCAACCGGCGATGTCATTGTCGAACCATTGGAAGCCGGCGCACTGATTACCAAAACCTACACCGTTACCCTTCCGGCCGATTTCGATGAGCACCATTGCAGCGTAGTAGCCTATGTGCACCGGGGCGGAAATCCGGACAAGGAGGTTATTCAGGCTGCTGAAAAGTACGTGATAGATTAGAACGACAAAAAATAGTGCAGAACCCCGCTGAAAGATTTAACTTCAGCGGGGTTCTTTGTTGTAGCCCATCGTACTTTTGCCCCGACAAAACGTAGCCAACATTCTTAACATCCACCACATTTGAATATGTTTCACCTGACTGAAGAACACCTTGCCGTACAACAGGCGGCCAGGGATTTCGCCCAGAATGAACTCAAGCCCGGCGTTATTGAACGCGACAGCAAAGGCCAGTACCCCACCGAACAGGTTCGCAAAATGGGCGAGCTCGGTTTTCTGGGTATGATGGTCTCTCCGGAATACGGCGGCGGCGGTATGGACTCCCTGTCGTACGTACTGGCCATGGAAGAACTTTCCAAAGTGGACAGCTCCTGCTCCGTCATCATGTCGGTTAACAACTCGCTGGTTTGCTGGGGACTTGAAACGTTCGGCACGGAAGAGCAAAAACGCAAGTACCTGCCCAAACTCGTTACCGGCGAGTGGATCGGCTCCTTCTGCCTGTCTGAACCGGAGGCCGGCTCGGATGCTACCAGCCAGCGCACTACGGCAGTGGACATGGGCGATCACTATCTGCTCAACGGCACCAAGAACTGGATCACCAATGGCGCCACCTCCAAACTGCACCTGGTAATGGCCCAAACCCACGTGGATAAAGGCCACAAGGGCATCAACTGCCTCATCGTGGAAGCCGATTCCCCGGGGGTAACCATTGGCGCCAAGGAAGACAAACTGGGTATCCGCGCCTCCGATACCACTTCCATCATGTACTCCGATGTGAAAGTGCCTAAAGAAAACCGCATCGGCGAAGATGGCTTCGGGTTCAAATTTGCCATGAAAACCCTCTCCGGTGGCCGTATAGGTATCGCCGCACAGGCACTGGGTATCGCAGCCGGCGCTTACGAACTGGCCGTGGCATACTCCAAGGAGCGCCAGGCATTTGGCAAACCCATTGCCAACCACCAGGCCATTGCCTTCAAAATTGCCGACATGGCCACCGAGATCGAGGCTGCCCGCCTGCTGGTGTACCGTTCTGCCATCATGAAGGATCAGCATCTGAATTACGATCAGGCCGCAGCCATGGCCAAATTGTACGCTTCCGAAGTGGCCATGCGCCACACCGTAGAGGCCGTACAAATTCACGGCGGCTATGGTTTTGTGAAAGAATACCACGTAGAGCGCCTCATGCGCGACGCCAAAATCACCCAAATCTACGAAGGCACTTCCGAGGTACAACGCATCGTTATCTCCCGCAACGTGCTCAACGGAGATTTGTACGTTTAACGGTAGGCCGTCAACCGTCCACCGTAGGCCGTCCACCGTAAGCCGTCAACCGTCTATGCAAACATTTCTGGAATATCAACTATTCACCTACAAAGGCTACACGCTTACAGTGGCCATGGTGCTTGGTATCTTCCTGGTATGGTTGCTGACTACCCTGTTTCTGAGAGCCGTCAGGCGTGTGATTAACCGGGGCTCTGCCAGGCTGCTGAATCTCGCCGATCGTGGTCGGCAGATGTCGCTTTATTTATTAGTCAAGTATTTTGTTTGGACGTTGGCGGTAGCCATCATGCTGGAAATGGTGGGCATACGTGTTTCGGTCATACTGGCCGGTTCAGCCGCACTGCTGGTGGGTTTGGGCCTGGGCGTTCAGCAAATTTTCAAGGACATTATTTCGGGGGTGTTTTTGCTGTTCGAAGGCAGCATCGAAATTGGCGACATCATTGAGCTGGACGGCAAGTTGGGCCGGGTGGAAGAAATCAATTTGCGCACGTCCAAGCTCACTACCCGGGATGGCCACTCCATGATCATCCCCAACCACAAGTTTATTACGGAAAATGTACACAACTGGTCGCACCTACAAACGGAAGCGACCGGCTTTTCCGTCCAAATTTTAGTGTCTGGCAATGCCGACGACCGCAAGGTGCGGCAGGCGCTTACCCAGGTAGCAGCGGAAAACCGGGACATTATACACAACATCCCCGCTCAAGCCCCGCAAATCATGCTGGCCGACTTCCAGGAAAAAGGCATCGTATATGAAATTCGCTTCTGGACGGACCAAATATTTGACGCAGACAGAATTAAAAGCGATCTGCGTTGGGCCGTACAGGAAAAGCTGAGGGAGGAAGAGAGTGTCTCATAAGTCGCATTTTTAGTTCTACCGCAGAGGTGGTGAGACGCAGAGATTTTGATCAAATACTATCAACCTTTGCGCCTCTCCGCCTCTGCGGTAAAATTTACTCATGAGACAGCCTCGTACGTTTTCATCCAGGCTGCGCAAATTTTTTCGGGAGAGAACTTTTGAATCTGCTCATTCATCAGGGGAGAAAGTTCCAGGCGCCGGGCAGGATCCATTAATTTGAGTATTTGATCCGCCATTTCCTCCGGGTCATCCGGAGAGGCATATAGAGCAGCCGCTCCGCCCACCTCTTCAAAACAACCTCCGCGGGTGGTTAGCACCGGAATGCCCACCGTCATGGCTTCCAGCACCGGGATACCAAACCCTTCAAAAATGGAAGGGTAAACCAGCCCTGCAGCACGTCGATACAATACAGCGAGCACTTCAGAGGGTAAATGCCGGCTTATCCAGGTAACGTGAAGGCCTGCTTTTCGGGCTTGCTCCACCAGTGATCCTGCATAGTCGCTTTTCCCCGACCCGACGGCCACCAGCGGAATATCATATCCTCTTTGTTGCAGCAATTCCAGTGCCTGAAGCAGGCGGTGCAGGTTTTTTCTCGGCGTAAGACTGCCGACAGCCATCAAAAAAGGTTGCTCCGGCAAGGAAATGCCGGCAGGAACAGGCAGCGCCCGGGGGGCGGGCAGGTGTCTAAGGCTTAAACGTTCAAAAACGCTATCGCAAGCCTGGCCGATCACCCTTACCCGTTCCGGAGGAATCTGAAAATACGTGTGCAGGTCGGCCCGGGTTTGTTCGCTGATGGCTACTACCACATCGGCCTCTTTAGCGGCTTTGCGATATTTTTTTTCATAAAAATACCGGTCAATCGCCGGATATAACTCCGGGTAACGCATAAAAATCAGATCATGTACACTCACCACGGCTCTGATGCCGGCACGTCGCAGCCCCTGAGGAAGTTCATGACTTAACCCGTGAAAAACCTGGACGCCATCTCTTTTAAGTTGGCGGGTAATGCCTTTGCTGCGCCAAAGCGGGTGAAAAGTTCGCCCAATCCAGGAGTCCGGAAAACGAATGCCATCGGTATTGGTCGCCAGATTGCCGCGATTGTAGGGAGTGTAAAGAAGGTATTGATGCTCCGGATACAGGCGGCGCAATCCGTCCACCAGTGTCCGGCTGTAAAAGCCAAGGCCTGTGGCATTGTTGAAATATCGTTTGGCGTCGAAAGCGATGATCACGGCAGGCAAAGGTACGGCAAGCCCTTGCGCACAAGGGAATGTTTTTTGATTGAAGCCCGAATGTCGGATTCTTGCAAACCGTTTGTTATTCCCGATAAAAAAGTTCTCAAAACCTGCCGATTTAGTAAGTTTGCAGGCATTCTTCCTGTTTAATAACCTATTGATTTTCACCATGAAAAAAATTATACGTTTTTCCCTGCTCTTCTTACTTACGAGTACCCTGGCGGTGGCGCTGCGGGCCCAAATACCTCACCTGGTATTTCATGCTGAACTGGGAGGCGACGAAATGCTCCCGGCCGTGAACACACAGGGCAAAGGGCTGGTCACCTTCCTGTTTACGCCCGACCGCACCAAGGTGGACGTTAGCGGTATGCTGGTGCGTCTCAATGGCACGGTTACTTCCGCCAAGATCCGCAAAGGAATTACCGGCGAAACAGGTCCGGAAATTTTTGACCTGACACCTTATATTAATGACCGGCACATCATTGGACAAGTGGCGGTGCCGGATACGCTGCTGCACCACCTGCTTTCCAACAGTGTTTATGTGGAAGTAGCCACTACGGCCCATCCTGCAGGAGAGATCCGCGGTCAATTCACGGCCGAGGTAGATTTCGATTACAAGGCTCTGCTCACCGGCGACCAGGTGTCGCCTCCCAATTCCAGCAATTCTATTGCTTATGGCGGGTTTCACTTCCCTCTTGGCTCTGCCGATCTGGTGTATGCCTTTACTTACCGTGGCTTCAGCCAAAGTGATATTATCTCGGTGGATTTGTATGAGGGGCTTCCCGGACAAACAACCGTTCCGCCCATCCACATGCCCGGGGTGGCTGGCGGACTCATCCAGGGACTCATAGAAATGGATACTATTGATCCGGAATTTCTTCGGAAAGCGGTGGAGGGCAGATATTATATGCTCGTTCGAACGGTAAATTTTCCGCAAGGGGAGGTGATGGGCCGTCTGTTGCACGTAGGTTATTTTGGCTCGCTTGCTCCTATAAACGGCATTCAGCAAGTGCCGCCGCCTATCCCGCCCACACCTGGTTTTGGCTTCAGCTCTACCACTCCAAGCGGCGATTTGGACAGTCTGACCACCTGGATTTTCATCAACAACATACTGCCCACCTCGGTAAGGATCCATATTGGCGACCCTGGCCAGAACGGCCCGATTTTCCAGGAGTTCGGCGCCTCCCAAATTCCGGGATGGTACGTAAAATCCTACCCGATTACGGAACAGCAACTCACGGACTTTGCCCAGGGCCGTATGTATGTGCAGGTAAATACCGCCGCCTATCCGAACGGCGCCATTCGTGGTGTAATGAAAAATACCCTGCGCAAAGCTTATGCGTTCGACCTCTGTAATATACAGATGGTACCGCCAACCAACAGCGATGCGCTGGGTGTGGCCGTGGCGTCGGTAGACCTGGCCAACTGTTACCTCAATTATAAAGCCATTACCGATGGCCTGGACAGCGAACCGGTGGACGCCTATTTTACACAAGGCAATGTGGGCGCCAACGGGGTGGCCTTTCATGGCATGCCGCTCACCGAACCGGTAATTGCCGGCTCACATGAAATTATGGCTGTACTGGGCCCGATTATCGAAAACGGCGGCTCCTACGTACAGATTGGCACCATGGGCTACCCCAACGGTGAAATTCGCGGACAGGTGCGCCGCGGCTTTAGCTGTCCGGAAGTAGTGGCCACCACCTCCCTCGAACAAATTTCGGAGGTTAACGTATCGCCAGTGCCGTTCAACGACTTCCTGAATGTGACCCTTAACAGCAAGGAAAGTTTTGAGGCACGTCTCGCGATATATGATATCCTGGGCGTGCCCTCTTACGTTCAGCAGATAACAGTTACAGAAGGCGAGCAGAACTTTACCATCTCCACCGAGCACCTCCCGGCCGGTTTCTATTCCATTTCACTGGAAATCCCGGCGGAAAACGAGTCGGTACTGCTGAAAAAAGTGGTTAAGGCTCAGTAGGACATTGGACTGTTGGACAATGGACCACGTACCCCGGAACTCCGTTCCGGGAATTTTGGACAACAGACTGTTGGACAATGGATGCGCAGCTCTCCCGGCTGCGCATCTTTTTTTGGTTATAACCCGGGTGGAATGCTATGTTTCGTATGGGCTCGGTACCTTTGCCGCGGGGAAGGCACAAATGACACGAAGGCACAAAGGCACTAAGGCGCGAAGTCATCACAACACCAAAGTGCCCAATCCATGCCCAGCCGAACGCCAACTCGAAAACTCGCACACTCGAAAACTCGAAAACTCACACACTCCAATGATTGGACTGATTCGCAAATTCCTGTTCAGGAAAGGGGTTCGGGAGCAACTGGCCCGGCAAAAGCGGACGCGGCAGGTGCATACCCTTGAAAGTGCCCGCACCGTGGGGCTGCTGTTTGATGCCACCTCCGAAAAAGCCAGAAAGGAAAGTCTGGAGTTTGCGCAGGCCTTGGAAAAGCAGGGCAAAAAAGTGCAAAAGCTGGGCTTTTTCAACAGCAGGCAATTGCCGGAAAGCCCTGGATTCGAGGCTTTTTCGCTGAAAGAAACGGCGTTTGACGGTCAGCCTAAAAGCAACAAAGCCAGCCAGTTTGCCAAAGAAAAATTCGATCTTTTGCTCACCCTGAACCCGGAGGTGCTTCCGGCCCTTACCTGGGTGGCCATATTGTCGCAGGCGTCCTTCAAGATCGGGTTTGCCACAGCGGAGCCCAATGATTATGATGTGCAACTGGAAACGCCGGAGGGAAAAGGCGTGAAGTATTTTACCGAACAACTGGCGATGTATCTGGGTAAAATTGTTTTGAAATAAAAGTCTGGCACTCAATCTATCCTGACCTATGAGTCTGATTCAAAAATTGCGCGGAACGGGCGTTGCCCTCGTCACCCCTTTCAAAAACGGCGCGGTGGACTGGGATGCGCTGGAACGCATCATCGAGCATGTGATTGCCGGAGGCGTGGAATTTCTGGTGAGCCTGGGCACCACCGGCGAATCCAGCACCACCACTGAAGAAGAACACCGCCAGATCCTGGATTTTACCATTAAGGTAAATCGTGGCCGACTCCCGCTGGTGGCCGGTGTATTTGGCGGCAACAACACCGCTGCTATGGTGGAGAAAATCAAAAACTTCAATTTTGAAGGTATTGATGCGCTGTTGTCCAGCAACCCGGCCTATAACAAGCCCGGCCAGGAAGGTATTTACCGACATTACATGGCCCTTGCCGAAGCCTCTCCCCGGCCGATCATTATCTACAACGTGCCCAGCCGCACCTCTTCCAACATGACGGCTGAAACCACCCTGCGCCTGGCCAATGCCAGCGATAAATTCAT
>JADZFI010000191.1 GCA_020850025.1 Saprospiraceae bacterium | reverse complement strand
TAAAAACAATAGAAGGCTATGAAAAGAACAAATACGTTCAAAACCATTCTGGTGTGTTCCTCTTTTTTGAGCATTTGTGCGTTTGCCTTTGTCAACCTGCAATCAAATGCCTCTCTTTCTTCGCCTCTTTCCGCGTTTTCTATCACTCGAAACCAACTTGAAAGTGAAGAAGCGGAAGAAAGCCGGGAGTTGTCAGTCCCGGATGTGACCGTCATCGGACGCGTCTATGACATCGCCAAACGCTTGCTGGAAAGGTCCCACTAATGGTCCTGTAAAAATAGGAAAACCCGGTGCTGATGATTCAGCACCGGGTTTTTTGTTTTTAGCACTTACCTTTACTGCCCTAAATCAGTCAAATGGCAGAACCAAATTATGTGGTAATAGGTCGCACCAGAAAAGCGCACGGACTTACAGGTGAATTGAAAGTCAGCATTGAGGAGCGCTTTTTGGAGGACTTTCTAAAATGTGAACGCATTTTTATTGAGGTAAAAGGCGTCAAAATCCCTTATTTTATTGAAAACGTGAGGGGAGGAGGTGAAATCATCCTGCACCTGGAGGAGGTTAATGACCGCGATGCAGCCATTGCGCTGCAATCCCGGGATATCTTGTTACGAGAACAGGATATTCTTCCCGAGCATATGCGTGAAATCGAGGTGGAGGAAGAAGAAGGGCTGGAGTACGCCTTTGTTGAGGGCTTCATGTTGTCGGATAAATCCCTGGGCAACATTGGGGTGGTAAAGGAAGTCCTTGAAATGCCTCAACAGGAAATGGCCTTTTTAGATTACAAAGGAAGAGAGGTGCTGATTCCGCTCAATGATCAATTGATCCTTGAAGTGGACGAAAACCGGAAACAAATCCTGATGAACCTCCCTGATGGCTTGCTGGATTAGGTTGAACTAAAAAAATAACCTTCACCCGCAGTAATGGGGATGAAGGTTGGAAATTGTTTTCTTGGATTTTAACGCGGTATACAGGGTCGTATTACTACGATTTTTGTTCCCATCAGAAGTTTGGAGTTATCCTCGACCATTCAAGGCAAAATGAAGGTGTAATGATGACAAAAGGGCCGCTCTCATGGTCGCCTTATCTTAGTTTTCAAATGGCTTTCCGGAATTTACTTCCAAAAGGTTAGTACAAGGGATAGTGTTTGTCTGGTTTTAAGGGGTCTACCCGTGGGTCCGCTGTGTTTTCATGTGGCCTTTCGGAGCCATTGTATATGTGAAGGGTTTTTTCCTGTTAGATAAACCTGGCCCCCGGCAGCGCTCCTTGATTTCACCTTTTTCCTGCTCGGCCTTTTTGGGTGGAGCGCTGCTCGGGGGAGTTTTGGACAAACTGTGCCAGGCCGCTTTCATGTGATCCTTCCGGTCCTACACTCGATTCTGACAGTCTTCTCAAAAACGTTTCGTCTTTCCTATCCGTTTTTGATGATACAAAGATGGGGGCCACTGCACCCCGATGCCAAACACAGAAATTCACATCACTTCCAAATAGTCCAAATGTTTTGTGAATTTTGTGCACTCCAGAAATCATAAAAAAGGCCAAATGGTTGATTTTCAACAACTTTTGGCGCTTATAGCTGACTATGTATGCCAGCCCTCTGCTCAGAACCCTGCAACTTTTATCCCCGGAAGAGCTCGAAGCATTACATCTCTTCGTGGCTTCACCGATATTTAACGTAGAACGACCGGAAGAAACGCTTGGATTATTTGAATATCTCAAGCGGTATTATCCCAAATTCGACCATCCGTCATTACACAGAGATGTAGCCGGCAAACGCTTTTTCCCACAGGCAACCAATCCTGTAGGTGCATTACAGCGCACCATGGCGCAATTAATGAGTATCGTGAGGCATTTCGTGACCTTCAGATATGCGGTACTTAGAGATGCAGACAAGCCTGACGGAACGGCATTATTGCACGAAGTGCAACAGAAAATTGCGTTAATGCGGTTTTACAGTGAACGCATCTACCAAGCCAACATTCCGCCGCCGCCGATGCCTCCTCTAGCGGAAAAGGGCAGGAAAAGTCGCAAAGCAGAAAACTATTTTGAAAACCTGAATAACCAGGCTCGAAAAGAACTGGATCAAACCGTTGATTTTTCCGGCTTTGATGAATACGAATACTCGGAATATTTTCAGTTCAGGTATCTGGTAGAGCAGGAAAAAGCTTTTTACGAGGAAAGAAGCAGTGAGCGAGGGGGCGACAAAAACCTGCTCGCTGCCACCGAACAACTGGATACCTATTATCTGATGTTAAAACTGGATCAGATGTGCCGTCTGGTTCATTATCAGCGAATGTGGCAGTTATACGAACCAGGTTCCGAAGAGCACCGGCACTTTTTGGCAAACCGCGATACGACCGTTCAGATCATGCGCGCCTTGCGTTCCAGCGGATTTTTTCAGCAGCCTGCTCTTGCTTTGTCCTGTACGCTGCTGGATTTTTTAACCCAGGATGATCCGGTGGAAGCTGAAAATCTTTCGGAAATATTCGAACAATTGCTGGCGGAGAATCCGGGGATTGTGCCCGCCATCCGTGCTCAAAATATGCGTGTCATGATTCGTGGATTTTGGCCTGCCAGATATCGTGAAACCAAGGACCCGCGTTTTTTGGCAAAGATATTTTCCATGCAGCAACAGCAACTTGCGCAATTCAATCCTAAAGAGTTGTTGCCCAGTACCCATTTCCAGAATATGCTGTTTACAGCACTCAAGCTTAAAAAGATAGATTGGGTTGAGACATTCTTCAACCAATACAAAGGGAAAATCGGTGGGTTGAAGGATGAGGCACAACAAGAACTCCTGCTCGCGATTGCTCAGGCTGCCATCTGTTTTGGAAAAGGGGAGTGGCCTAAAGCCGCTGAAATACTGCCGCATTATCTGACTTATGGTGCACTGGACGATATATACCTGTACGCAATTGCAGCTACCCTTGACACCAGAATAAGGTTTGAATTGGGTGAAATGGATGATGACTACGCCGAGCGCATGTTGCATGCCACCACCACCAGATTGCGTAGAGAAGACAATCTGCCGGCACATAGAAAAGCGGAACGATTGCGATTTTTCCCGATCGCCAAGGAACTCTACAAACTCAAAACATTGCGCAAACAGAACAGGAAAGCTGATTTAAAGGCGCCTCTAGCCAAACTACGTCAGCGACTGGATCAGGAAACGGTGGTAGACTGGGAGTGGATAGAAGAGAAGTACGAGGAACTTCTTAAAACTGAAAGTAAATGAAGGCCTGAACCTCGGATGATTTCACCTGCATGACCAGGACAATTATAGCTGTAATCAAAACAGCTTTTCCCAGAAGAGGGAGTGAAGTGGCTATTCTCTGGGCATTCATTTCTGCAGACTTGGGCAGAAAGTGCAGGCCATAACCAATGAGCATCCAAAAAAGTACGGCACTGTAACCGGTGAAAAAATCAGCAAAGAACTCTGGCCGGAACTCGTACGCGATCTGATGCAGCATTTCCCCCACTTTGTCCATCCCGTCTGCCCGGAAAAAAATCCAGCAAAAGCAAACGAAGTGGAAGGTCCATAATGCGGCAAACGTTTTTCGGATAGGACCTGAAGTAGATGGAAAGATGCCTTTGATCCATTTTTCGAGCGCCAGGGCAATGCCGTGCAAGGCGCCCCAAATGATAAATCTGGACGCAGCACCGTGCCACAAACCTCCCAGGAGCATGGTGGCCATCAGATTGAAATTTGTGGCCAGGCCAGTCTGATCTTTCTTCCAGAGCGATGGTACTACAACGACTAAAAACACACCAAACCATAAAGCCATCCACCACCACTCTCCGGAAATCAACTTTAGGGCTGCAAATCCGAAAGTAAAGGCAAAAAAGAATCCTGTGACCAACCAGGTTGCCCAGCTTTGACCCCTGTTGCCACCCATCGGGATGTACAGATAATCTCGCAACCAGGTGGATAAGGAGATGTGCCAGCGCCGCCAGAATTCCGTGATACTCAGCGATTGATAGGGAGAATCAAAGTTTATGGGGAATTTGAAGCCCATCAGCAAGGCCAGGCCAATGGCCATGTCGGAATAGCCGGAAAAGTCGCAGTATATCTGCATGGCGTAGCCATATACGGCGAACAGGTTTTCAAGACCAGTATATTGTAATGGTGACTCAAAAACCCTGTCCACAAAATTGACGCTGATATAGTCTGAAATGACCGCTTTTTTGAATAAACCGGTACAAATCAGAAAAAATCCACGGCCAAACTCTTCTCGGGTAACGAATACCGGAACGCGTATTTGCGGGAGAAAATCAGCCGCCCTGACGATTGGGCCGGCCACCATTTGAGGAAAAAAGGTAACAAAAAAGGCGTAATCAAGCATATTGTTGAGTGCCTTCAACTGCCCCCTGTACACATCAATAGTATAACTCAGCGATTGGAAAGTAAAAAAGGATATACCTGCCGGCAGGAACAAATAACGCGGATCGTAGGGTTTGTCCAGTGCTTCGCAGAATAGCTCTGAGTATAGGTTATACTTGAAATAGACCAGCATACCCAGGTTAACCACCAGGCTCAATACCAATAGTGAGGTTCGGCCGGTCCTGGTTTTGGCCTGTTCCATCCATCGCGCTAAACTGAAGTCTACTACAACGATCACCACATGAAGAAGCCAGAAAATACCTGCGCATTTGAAGTAGAAGTAAAGAGAAAAGATGGTTACCCAGGCAATTCGCAGCCTGTCGCGCCGCATGAGCAGTTGGTAAATGGCATAAAAACCAATAAACAGAAACAAGAAAAGCCCACTGCTGAACAGCAAAGGGGATACTGTTTCCCATTGCCCCACTTCATTTTTGATAAGGGGACTTTTTACCAGCTCTTCCAGTATTTTATGGTAGTCGAACTCAAACACGGCGCGAAGGTAAAACGAGGGGCATGGCTTCAATAAGGATTAGCCGGAAATAATTGCCAAACGATTCATGGCATTCCAACAGAGGTGCGAATAATCCCTATTTTTGCGGCCAATTAATTTACCATGAATACTTCTGAAAGCGTTAGACGTCTGCCTGCAGAATGGGAAGAACAAAGCGCAGTCCAACTCACTTTTCCCCATCCCGAAACAGATTGGGCGCCGGTACTTTCTTCAGTCTTACCCTGTTTTGTAGAGATTGCTCTTGCCATAAGCCGATTTGAACCGGTACTGATTGTATGTCAGGATGTTCAAATGGCCAGAAACAGTTTTTCAACGGCGATCCCTGCGAATATCCATTTTGTGGAGGCGCCGAATAACGATACCTGGGCTCGGGATCACGGCGGTATAACGGTAGAAGAGCAGGGCCAGCCAGTGATACTCGATTTCGTTTTTAACGGCTGGGGGCTGAAGTTTGCAGCCAATGAAGATAATTTGATTACCGGTCGGTTATTCGAAAAAGGCTTGTTTCTGGCAAAATACCAACATGGCGGAATGGTACTTGAAGGTGGCGGTATTGAAAGTGACGGGCAGGGAACACTGCTCACCACTTCTGAATGCCTACTATCTCCCAATCGGAATCCTCACATGTCAAGGCAGGAGATTGAAGCAGCCCTGATGCAGCGATTTGGGGTAAGCCGAATCCTGTGGCTGGAGCACGGCTATCTGGCAGGAGACGATACCGATTCCCACATCGATACCCTTGCCAGATTTTGCTCGCCGGATACTATTGTTTATGTAAAATGCACAGATCCGTCTGATGAGCACTTTGAGGCTTTGGCATTGATGGAAAAGGAATTGCAACAGTTTCGCACTGCTGAAGGGACGCCTTATCGATTGATACCGCTGCCCTGGCCGGATGCCTGCTACGATGAAAATGGAGAGCGTTTGCCTGCCACTTACGCCAATTTCCTGATCATCAACCATGCGGTATTGGTGCCTATCTACCAGGTGCCGCAAGACTCCGAAGCATTGAGCATCTTATCGAAAGTTTTCCCTGACAGGGAGGTGATTGGCATTGATTGCAGCGCTTTGATCTGGCAGCACGGATCGCTGCATTGTGTCACCATGCAATATCCCAAAGGGGTATTCCGTCCGGCATAGCCTATTTGTACTATTAAACCTAGTCATACCATGAAAGTTGGATTTGTTCAGCAATCCTGCACCACAGACAAAACGTCGAACATACAAAAATCACTGGCGGGAATTGCCGATTGCGCGAGAAAAGGAGCGCAACTGGTGGTGCTTCAGGAACTCCACTGCGGTATTTACTTCTGCCAGGCGGAGGAAACTGCCATGTTCGATCTTGCCGAGCCGATACCAGGACCCGACACAGAAGTTTTTTCCAGGGCTGCGAAAGAATTTGGCGTTGTACTGGTAACCTCCTTGTTTGAAAAAAGAGCGCCAGGGTTATACCACAATACGGCTGTGGTATTTGAAAAGGATGGTTCAATAGCCGGAGTGTATCGAAAAATGCATATTCCAGACGACCCGGCTTATTATGAAAAGTTTTATTTCACTCCGGGCGACCTTGGTTTTCAACCAATTGCAACCTCTGTGGGAAAACTTGGCGTGTTGGTATGTTGGGACCAATGGTATCCGGAAGCAGCAAGGTTAATGGCGCTGGCTGGCGCTGAATTGCTCATTTATCCTACCGCTATTGGATGGGAAAGTAGTGATGCCCCGGAAGAAAAGGAACGCCAGCACAATGCCTGGCACATCATACAACGAGGCCATGCAGTGGCTAATGGTTTGCCTGTCATCACAGTGAACAGGGTAGGGCATGAGCCGGACTGGACCGGAGTAACCGGAGGAATTCAGTTCTGGGGGCAGAGTTTTATAGCAGGCCCACAAGGTGAGTTACTATATCAGTCTAGTACAAATGACGAAGAAAACGTCGTAATAGAGATCAATAAGGCTAGAACAGAGGCCGTAAGACGCATTTGGCCGTTCTTCAGGGACCGCAGGATTGACTACTATGGGGGGCTGGTCAAGCGTTATCTGGACTAATAAGGCGCCTCGCTTCACCCATTCTTACCATAAAAAGACTACTTTCGTCGAAAAATACATCATATTGCAGACAAAAATACTAGTTAGCTATTGACAAAAAGTGCCACGTAGTACATTTGGGGGATACAATTGCAGAGGGCAATTCTTTTGAAGTGTGTGAGGATCTTTTATTTCTGGTTAAACGCAACCGGGAATTCTGGAAACTCAAGAAGGGCGCACGATCAAAAGGAAGGCAATAGTACTTCACCAATCCGATTTAATTAATCATGGTAGCAAAGCGTACTAGAAAACTGTTGTCGTGGGCATTATGCCTGCACAGTGCTTTGATTTTCAGCCAAGTTACTTTCCAGAAAACATTTGGCGGCTCAGGCCAGGAAACAGGCACCTATGTGCTTGAAACTTCAAATGGTTTCCTGGTAGTCGGGCACACGACAAATGCTACAGGAAATCAAGACGGGCTTCTCCTTCGCCTGGACATTCACGGAACCACGTTGTGGCAAAAAAGATTTGGGGGCGGTCATGCTGACCAGCTCACTGCAGCCGTGGCTACCACAGATGGCGGTTTTGTTGCCGTTGGCGAAACACGCAGTTTCGGCGCGGAAAGTTCCGATATAATGGTAGTGAAGGTGGATGCCTCCGGCAATTCCCTCTGGAACAGGATAATCACCAGTGGTCAGACTGACGACCACACTCGCTCGCTGGTGTTAATGCCTGACGGAGGATTTATGGTATCCGGAGTAGCCTTTCCGGTAGGTGCAACCAATAACGCCCAAACGCTATTGGTACGTTTGAATAGTGAAGGCAATACTCTTTGGAGTAAAACTTATTCAAGTGCTGCAGGAAACATCCTGCATGGCAATCTTGTAAAAGGAAATACGCTTTATGCCAGCGGAGGGGTTGACGGAGAGGCCGCACTGGCAAGAATTGATCTGGCAACAGGCAACATCCTCGGCACGCAACTGTATTCCGGCGCTGGGTCGGAGGCGCTTTATTACCTGCAGCCAACTCAGGATGAACATCTGTTGATGGCCGACCACACCTGGTCTGCAGCAACAGGTACCGATGTGAAAGTCTGGGTACAAAAAGCGAATCCGTCAACCGGACAAGTGTTGTGGTCCAAAGTTTACTACCGGCCCGGGAACAACCTCAGCGGCCGTATTGAAAAAGTGAATGATGGCGCATTTTTATTAACCCCTTCTGATAATAATAACAGCAGCGCCGGCGATGCCATTTTGGCAAAAATAGATGGTAATGGCCAATTGCTTTGGTCTTATCAATACGGTAACGGGGATGCAGATCGTATCCTAAAGGCCGTTCAGACTTCCGACGGCGGGTTTATTGCCGTGGGAGACATCAAGACATCCCCCGGCAATACGGATATCCTGATGATCAAAACCGATGCGAATGGTTTTATCCAAGGGCAATGTCCGAGGGGGAGTGGTATACTCTCCGCTAATCATACGGCATCCTCTCTTCAAGGCAGTCTTGGCCTGGCCGACTGGCAGCAAACCGCAACTGCCAATATCCTGCCAATGCCCATCAGCCTGGTGTCCCAAAATATCAATACCAGTCCGGCGCCTGTACAAGTAAAAACAGTGCCTTTGTGTCCGGATGAAACATACACGATCAAAGGCGCCAGCTTCCATGCGCCTAAAATGATCACCGACACGGTTCAAGGAATAACAGGTTGCGACACCGTTGTGCAGTACAACCTTACATTATCTCCATATGTATCAGGGCTACGTGTGATTGGACTCTGTGCAGGTGAAACCTACAACATTGATGGAGTACCTTATATGGCGCCGGCCACTGTGGTGGATACGATTCCGGCCATCAGCGGCGGTTGCGACACCCTGCGCACTGTTGTTTTGAAAGTCTGGGCACAACCGGCTATTGCACAAACCATCTACTTTTGCGAAGGGGAGTCGATAATGATTGGCGGGCAAATTTATTCCCAACCCGGTACTGTTCAGGTGACGGTATCTTCCTTCAATGGTTGTGACACCATTCTGACCTACACACTCGTGCAGCGCCCCAAACCGACCCGCACTGTTACCATTTCATTTTGTCCCGGTGAATCTGTCATGATTGCTGGACAAACTTACCATCAGGCGGGAACCGTTGTGTCCTATTTGCCCTCCACCACTGGCGGATGCGATACCATGGTGACCTACACCCTGCAGGAAAGGCCACAGCCGGTCAAAGAGATTATACATCGTTTCTGTCCCGGCGAAAGCATTACAATAGCTGGTCATACTTATCAACAACCAGGCTTCATCATAGAAACCATTCCATCAACAAGCATTGGTGGTGATACGCTTGTAACCCACCGTCTGGAACTGACGCCTCAGGTTTCTCGCTCAGAAACCCGCGGATTCTGTCCCGGTGAAACCGTATTGATTGCCGGACAGACCTTCACACAACCTGGAACCTTTACGGTAAACCTTCCTTCTCTTAATGGAGGATGTGACACCATTGTCCATTTTACCCTGGAGCTAAAACCACAGGTAACCCGTATTGAATCAAGAGATTTTTGCCCTGGGGAAACCATCACTATTGCAGGTCAGGCGTATCAACAACCTGGTACATTTACCAGAAATTACCCGTCGACGAATGGCGGATGTGATACCATTGTTACGTACACGCTACAGTATTTGACTCCGGCTCCATCAAATATTGCGATACGCTGCCCTAATGACATTACCGTAAACACCCAATCAGGATCTGCATCGCCGGTTATTCAATATGCTGAGCCCGCAACAGCCAGCGACTGCATTTGCCCGGGACTTGAACTGACCCGTACCGGTGGCCCCGCCTCCGGAACTGCCTTTACTCCAGGCCTCACACAGGTTTGTTTTGTAGCCAGGGATCAGTGCGGACAGGAGAAGCCCTGCTGCTTTACCGTTGAGGTGCGCGAAGAAGATCCCTGCGATGTTAAGGATAATGGTTGTGTGAAGTATGAACTCTTGAATATTACGGCTGATAATGAGAAGAACCACACCTACCGCGTTCGGGTAACCAATAATTGCACAAGTAAGTTGGTGTATACGGCTATTCAGATGCCGGATGGTATGGTGGCCCTTGAACCATTGAATAATACGATTTACGCCAGCGTGGAGGGTCGACCTTACATTGTGCGCAGTCCGAACTTCACCCCCATGTATTCCATCCGGTTTAAATCAACCTCGGATAGTTTGGCGAATGGCCAGTCCGACATTTTTCAGTTTACCTTACCGGCCCAGGCGGATGTTACGTTTTTGAACATAACTTCCCGTTTAGCCAATCAATCGTTTTTCGAAGCCCACTTGAATACCTTTAATTGCCCTGTTGGTGTGACACCTCAGGCAACGAGGCCATCACAATCACGCGATATTAATCAACAGATCTCCGAGTTAAACTCACTTTTACTGTATCCCAACCCTACCTCAGGCGTGCTTTTTGCCGACCTCTCAGATTGGGCGGGTCAAAAGGTTAGGATCAATGTGTTGAATGGACAAGGGCTGTCGGTCTATCTGGCAAATGAACAGGCCAATGAGGAATTACTCCGGATGGAACTGCCTCATTATCTTACCAACGGCATCTATTTCCTGGAGATTGCTTCAGAAAAAGGAGAAAAAGAAGTGCTGCGGTTTATGTTACAACGCTGATTTCAACTGGTAATACTTACACATACAGCCCTTGATTCACCCTGGTGAATCAGGGGCTTTTTACATATTATTGAACTAAAATCAGTCGATTTAGTTTTTATAGCCATGGCTATGAAATCAACCATAACGACCTTCTTGTTTTGCTCGCTAGCCTTTGTGATTAGCGGGCAGGAGCTTCATTCTCAAACACAAACCACTGCTGCTGCAGCAGGCACGAGTACGAAAAAAATGAAAATTGAAATCTGGAGTGACGTAGTTTGTCCATTCTGTTATATCGGGAAAAGAAAACTTGAGCAGGCGCTGGAACAGTTTCCGCACCGGGATCAGGTAGAAATCACCTGGAAAAGCTTTCAACTCGATCCGGAAACACCGGTTAATGGCGGAGATTACCTGCAATATCTTGCAACGCGGAAAGGCTGGAGTCTGGATTATACCCGCCAACTGACACAGCAGGTAACCCAGATGGCATCAAATGCCGGATTGGAATACCACCTTGAAAAGGCCATCACCGCCAATTCTTTTGATGCACACCGTGTAGCCCATCTTGCCTCTACCAAAGGGTTGGGAGATGGAATGGCGGAGGCTTTATTCAAGGCGCATTTCGTGGAAGGGAAAAGCATTTCCGATCACAAAACCCTGACAGAGATTGGTACGGCCGTTGGATTGGAGGCCAACGAGGTAAGTCAGCTGCTGGCAAGTAAACAATTCACCGAAGAGGTACAAAAAGACATACAGGAAGCTCGTCAACTGCAAATTTCCGGCGTCCCCTTCTTCGTGGTCGACAGAAAGTACGCCATATCAGGCGCACAGGATACCTCCGTCTTCCTGCAAACCTTGCAAGCGGCGTTCGAGAGCAATAATTAATCCTTGATCATAAGGTTAAAGAAAGCATCCCGTTCCTCTTTGGAGATTTTCCTGGTTTCTTTAACAATTCTAAACCCGACGAAGGGGGAATCAGGGTTCCACCACTTGCTTTTAGGAATCTGCGGATCCCTGGCCTGCCATTTCGGATCGCTTTTTTTGCGGTATGCACATCTTGCCTGCTCCGGGTAATCTTCAAAACCGCCTCCCCGAACGGTTCTGGAGTGTTTTTTGGTTGGAACCACTACCGGATTGACAGAAGAGGAGTCCAATATGGTAAAATATTGGTCGGAGTAGAAATCGAGCGTCCATTCCGCCACATTACCGTGCATGTCAAATAACCCCCAGGCATTGGGTTCTTTACTGGCCACCTTTTGATAGGAACCGGAGCTGTTGCTGTAAAGCCAGGCATAACGTTCAGCGTCTGCGCTGTTATCCCCCCAGGAAAAGGTGCTTTTTGAGCCAGCCCGACAGGCGTACTCCCATTCTGCCTCTGTGGGCAATCTATAGAAGTCGCCGGTTTTATCGCTCAGCCATTGGCAATAGCGCAAAGCAGCCTGCTGTGTCATGGTAGCTGCCGGAAAGCCGCCGGTTCTTCCACGGCCGTAGGTAAAATCAAAATAGGGTGGAGTAGGGCGAGCAATGGCATCTGCCTGAAATCCAGAGCTTTCCCGACTGGAGTCGGTATCCATATGCTTGAACTGGAAACAATAGAACTCATCCCAGGTGACTTCGCATTTCCCTATCCAAAATCCATCCAGCGTTACTGCATGATACCCTTCATTGGTTTCCCGGAATTTCGCATCTGGCTTGCTGCCCATCATAAAGGCGCCTGAAGGCAACAAGAGCATCTCAAAGGAAATCTGTGTGCCGGGTATGACAACTGTTTCTTTTTCAATACTTTGCGCTGAAAGGACGCTGGATATTGATAAAATAACAATTATGTTGCAAAGTGTTGAAAAGAAAACCTTCATGTTGAAACCAAAATAAAGCGGCAATTTACCGGATGTTTGCAGTATTTCCATGATTAACCTGAACGGACAAATATTACCCGGTCTTCCTGATCAGCTTCTGGACATTCAGCGGGCGGCCTATTATGGCGATGGTGTTTTTGAAACCATCAGGGCATTTAACGGTAAAATACCTTTTTGGGACCATCATTGGGCTCGGTTAATGCGCGGTATGCTAGCCCTGGAAATGGAGCCGCCGGCAAACTGGTCATCCTCCTTTTTAACAGAAGAGATACGTAAAACTGGAATAGCGAACAGTCGAATCCGGCTTATGGTATGGCGGGAGCCTGGGGGGCTGTTCATGCCGGAAAGCCGACTTGTCCATTATTTGATTACCGTTCAACCATTGGATGCTCCAATTTTTGAGTGGAAAAAAGAAGGCATTTCGACGGTGTTCTGTAGTTCTATAAAGCTACCTGTAGATGAATTATCCGGCATTAAACTATTGGGAGGCGCCAGGTATGTAAAAGCAGCCATGGAAAGCAGAAGGCGCGGAGCTGATGATGGGTTATTGTTCAATACAGAGCACCGGATATGCGAAGCTGTTAGCAGCAATATTTGCTGGATAAAAGATGCCAAACTTTACTATCCGCCACCGGGTGAAGGCCAGGTGGCGGGTACTACCCAGGAACACTTATTAGCGCTGGCATTGGAAAATGGATGGCAGGTAATTGCCAGGCCATGCTTCAGGGATGATTTGCTGGAGGCCGATGAAATACTATTGACCAATGCGATTCAGGGTTTACGGTGGATCCGGAGTCTGGACGGAAAAACCTACGGATGTGATTGTACGAAAAAAATCTACACCTTGTTTACCCGGGATTTGAAGCGTCGTTTAGAACAGCCTGGGAGCGTTTGAGGCTATCAACAAACAAAAGTTCTACTTCTTTCAACATTCAACCCAAAACCCTTCTTTTCTTTGCGGCTATGAAAAAGATTCTGGTTGCCAATCGCGGTGAAATCGCCCTCCGGGTAATGCGCACAGCGCGAAAAATGGGTATTGAGACGGTTGCCGTTTATTCAGAAGCAGATCGTCATGCTCCACACGTTCGTTTTGCAGATAAAGCAGTGCTGTTGGGCCCAGCCCCTTCGGCACAAAGCTATTTGCGTGGGGATAAAATTGTGGAGGCTGCGCGTCGCCTCGGCGTGGATGGCATTCACCCGGGGTATGGTTTTTTGAGTGAAAACGCGGCTTTTGCCCGGATGGTTCAGCAGGCAGGCATCACCTTCATTGGCCCCAACCCAAACAGTATTGAGGTGATGGGCAGCAAGTTAGCGGCTAAAGAAGCGGCAAAAAAATATAACGTCCCCATGGTGCCAAGGATTGAGGAAGCCATCACAGATGTGAATATGGCCAAAGAAATCGGGAAACGCGTTGGGTATCCCATTTTGATCAAGGCTTCCGCAGGTGGCGGCGGAAAAGGGATGCGTATCGTGGAGCGCGAGGAAGACACCCAGGAACAAATGGAACGGGCTATTTCCGAGGCTATGTCGGCCTTTGGAGACGGATCCGTTTTTATTGAGAAATATGTAACCGGACCTCGTCACGTTGAGGTTCAAATAATGGCTGATACGCACGGCAATACCGTCTATCTGTTTGAAAGAGAATGTAGTATACAACGAAGGCACCAAAAGGTGGTAGAAGAAGCGCCCTCAGCCATACTCACTCCGGAACTGCGCAAAGCCATGGGCGAAGCGGCGGTTCGGGTGGCTCAATCCTGCGATTATGTGGGCGCCGGCACTGTGGAATTCCTGGTGGACTCCACACGTAATTTCTATTTTCTTGAAATGAACACCAGGCTTCAGGTAGAGCACCCGGTAACCGAGATGATCACCGGCCTGGATTTGGTAGAATGGCAGATCAGGGTGGCAAGAGGAGAGAAGCTGGGCTTTAAGCAGGAAGATCTGCACATTAATGGCCATGCTCTGGAATTGAGGGTATATGCCGAAGACCCACTCAATAACTTCCTGCCCTCTGTTGGAACACTTGAAAAATACCGGATTCCGGAAGGCCCGGGCATCCGGGTAGATGGTGGATTTGAGGAAGGTATGGAGGTGCCGATCTATTACGATCCTATGTTGGCCAAGCTGGTGGTGCACGGTGCAACACGTGCCGAAGCCATTCAAAAAATGAAAGAAGCCATTGCGCAATACGAGGTGGAGGGTGTAGCCACCACTCTGCCGTTTGGCCGTTTTGTGCTGGATCATCCGGCTTTCATCAGCGCTGATTTTGATACCCATTTTGTGCAGCTTTATTACACGTCCGACAAATTGGTAGAAAGCCAGGCCGATTCCGCCCGTGTAGCTGCGCTGCTGGGTCTGCGACTTCACCTGGAACAGCGCAAAAAATTGACGGTGCCGGGTCGTACGCAATGATGCAATCATTGACACAGGCTCCATTGCATTCAAAACGACTTTTTTTCCTATCTTTGCGCCATGGTAAAGATTGGCAATGTTGAATTAGGGGAATTTCCGCTGCTGCTTGCTCCTATG
>JADZFI010000190.1 GCA_020850025.1 Saprospiraceae bacterium | reverse complement strand
TTTTCTCCAACCTCCTCTACGTCCGTTTCGATATCATCCGGTTTATAGGGTACTTTAAAACCACTCCCTAAATCTATGTATTGCAGATCCGGAAATTTTCTGGCTGCTTCAAACAGGATTTCAGCACCCCGAAGAAAAACATCCACATCCAGGATATCGGAACCGGTATGCATGTGCAGCCCTTCTACTTTCAACTTTTGGTTTTCCACAATTCTGAGCACATGTGGAAGCTGGTGGATACTGATACCAAACTTGGAATCAATATGTCCCACACTTATTTTCTCATTTCCCCCGGCCATTAAATGCGGATTAATGCGGATACAGAATGGCACCTCCGGATGATGCAAACCCCAGTTTTCCAGCATGGGTATGGCATCAATATTGATCTTTACGCCCAGCTTAACGGCCTCTTCGTATTCATCTATTCCGGCAAAGTTGGGGGTAAACAGGATATCTGTTGGGGCATAACCGGCCAGTAAACCCAGTTTCACTTCGCCAATCGACACACAATCAAGTGCAGAACCCATATTGCGCAATAGCTTCAGAATGCTCAAATTGCTAAGCGCCTTGCAAGCGTAATGCACCCTGAACTTTGGGTAGGTATAAGCTGAGGTAATCCGCTTATACTGCCGTTCAATAATGGCAGCATCATACACATAAAGAGGTGTTCCGTACTTTTTGCACAGATCCAGCGGATCTATGCCGCCTGTAAACTGGTATTTGTCGTTAACGAGTTGCAAGGTATTCGAGTGTTTGAGTGTTTGAGTATTCGGGTGTTCGAGTTGGCGCTGCGCCTGGGATTGGGTGTTTGAGTGTTTTGGGGTGTTGGCGCCTTAGCTCCTTTGTGTCTTAGCGCCTTTGTGCCTTTGTGCCCCTTCGGGCCTTCAAACCACAAATTTCCGATTAATCCTGATACTATTTCAATCTGAAAATATTCCCCTGATGATAACACGACCTGCAGCGGGGCTCATATTGTCCTTTTTCACCTAATAAAACAATGGAATCCTCGTCAGCAAGCCGGTAAGAATGGGTGGCCAGGTTTCCACAATGCACACATATGGCATGCACTTTTGTCACATACTCAGCTACCGCCAAAAGTGCCGGCATTGGACCAAAGGGCTGACCTTTGTAATCCATATCAAGCCCCGCAATAATGACGCGCACACCACGCAGTGCCAGCTCCTGACACACATCCGGCAAGTCCATATCAAAAAACTGGGCCTCATCCACCCCAACTACAGTGGTGTCCTGGCTTATTTCCAGTAATTTGGAGGAATGTCCAACCGGCTGGGCCAACACGGAGGTAGTATCATGCGATACAATGGCTACCTCATCGTATCGGGTATCTACTTTGGGCTTGAATACCTCCACCTTCATTTCTGCAATTTTAGCCCGACGCAATCTGCGGATGAGTTCCTCCGTTTTCCCGGAAAACATGCACCCACAAACCACTTCAATCCAGCCCTTGCGCTGTCCTTTAAAATGAGGCTCTAAAAACACGATTTACTCTTTTTAATAGAAGGGCGCCGGACATCTCCGAACTTTCCGCTTCATAGTTGAAAAAAAATTGGAAATTCGCCGGTGAAAATAGGCACTGTTATCAAACCCTCCTGCTAATGGATTTTCAAAAATCGAAAATTTACCTGGACAAGCTCCAACGAGAATTCAACCGGATGAACAAGGACCCTGAAAATGTGGTCCGGCTGGACATTGATATTCTGGCCTCCTATGTGCGAGAGCTGTACGACGCCATCCTGTCGGAGCCCAACACTGCGGTGCCCTCTCCCAAACCTGAACCTGCACCGGTACGAATTCCGGTTCCTGCTCCAGTAATAGAAGTGGTTAAAGAAACTCCACCGCCACCGCCCGTGGTAGTGCAGGAGGCTCCGCCACCGCCGCCGCCGCCCCCTGTGGTAGTACAGGAGGCTCCGCCGCCACCACCGCCAATAGTTCAGGAAATGCCGATTGCGCCAGCTCCGCCCCAGCCGGTAGCTGAAAAACCTGCGCCCGTAAAGACAACCCCACCATCCATTGGCGGGCTTGAGGTTCTGTTTGAAGAAAAACAGGCAAAGGAATTGTCCGAGAAACTCGCAGAATCCGCCATTTCCGACCTAAAAAAAGCCATCGCCCTCAACGACCGTCTGCTTTACACCAGCGAACTGTTTGCCGGCGATGGAAAAGCTTTTGAAAGCGCTCTGACTTCTCTCAACGATTTCTCCCATTTTGAGCAGGCTCGCGATTTCCTGATTCACAACTATGTGGTACATTATACCTGGACCGACAAAAAAAGGGTAGATACCGCCAAAGCATTTATCAAATTGGTGCGCAGGAGATATAAATAAGGACATTCCTGCATGACCAAAATCCTCATCATTGGCCAGGGAATTGCCGGCACCCTGCTGGCTTTTGAACTCCGCAAACGCGGAGCTATAGTGGACATTCAGGATGGGAACCTTCCCGGCGCCTCTTCCGTGGCAGCTGCAGGCATCGTCAATCCGGTGACCGGTAAACGTTATGTGAAATCCTGGCGATTTGAGGAGTTCTATCCCGTTGCCCGGCAAACATACCGGGAACTGGAAGAATTGCTGCAGCTCTCCCTTTGGGAGGAGCGCCCCATTCTTCGATTGCTCGGCACAGCAGAGGAAACCAACGATTGGTCCATAAGATGCGCACAGGAGGATTACGCGGGTTACCTCAGTGAACGCAGCCATGCCGGCCTCTGGGGGCCATTGCTGAAACCCGGCTTTCACTACGGACTGATCCACCAGGCAGGCAGGGTAAACCTTCCGCTGTTAGTACAATCTTTCAGGCAGTTCGCCATGAAAAATGGATTTTTTAGTGAAAAAACCTGGCTACCCGTCACGCAGGAGCCGTTGTTCTCCGCGTACGACAAAGTCGTTTTTTGTGAAGGCTGGCGCGGCGAATCCAACTCCTTGTTCCCCGAAACACCCTTCCGGGTGTCCAAAGGGGAAGCACTTTTGCTTCGGTTTCCCGGAGTGGACCCGGAGCACTTGCCCACCGAAATGCTAAAGAAAACCGTGCTCGTTGCCCCTCTTGGAAACGGAATCTATTGGGCAGGCAGCACCTACCGTTGGTTTTTTCCGGATACCCTGCCCGGTGATGAAGGCAAAACATTTTTGCTGGATCACCTACATGACATGTTGGCTGCGCCTTTCGAAATCCAGGATCAGGTAGCCGGCATTCGTCCAACAATGATTGATCGCCGTCCCGTGATACGACAAAGTCCGATCAACCCCAATGCGTTTATGTTTAACGGCCTGGGAACCAAAGGAGCCCTGCTGGCCCCATATTTTGCAGCACAGCTGGCAACCCAACTCCTCCAAAATTGATCATCTGGCTATACAGCACACCTGTCCACCTTGATTCAGCGACTCACCCCTACCCTGGCCCTTCAGGCATTCCAGGTCATGCGACTTGGCTCTGCCATCCTGACCGGTATCATACTGGCCAAGAGTGGCTTGTCGGTGGAAGAAATCGGCTCCTGGGAAATGTTGCTGTATCTGGGCACCATCCTGACTTTTTTCTGGGTGGCAGGCTTGCTGCAAGGCATAGCGCCTGTATATGCCAAATTGGACGAAGCAGAACGTAAAACATTCGTTTCCAACCACTTTTTGCTCTTTTGTGGCATCTCCTTCGCGCTGTTTGTAATGATGTGGGCGGGAGAGCAGTGGATGGCGCCCGCCTTGACAGGGCTTGACAAGGTCCCTTATTTCAAGTGGTTTGCCGTTTATTTATTGTTCAATTTGCCCAGTTTTCCTGTGGAATACTGGTATTTGTTGCAGGAGAAACCGCGCAGTATTGTGCTTTGGGGCATTGTTTCCTTTGGCATTTACCTGCTGGCACTAATACTTCCCATTTATGCAGGCCTGGGTTTGGAGGGCGGGATCAAAGCGCTAGTATTGCTGAGCATTGGCAAATGGCTTTGGGCGGCAGGCATGACTCTTCGTTATGGCGAAATCAAGCCAAACACGGCCCTTATACTACGATACCTCGCCTTTTGTGCGCCATTAATGCTCAGCAACGTAGTGAGCAACCTGCTGATGTTGTTCGACAACTGGCTGGTAAACTGGCATTTCAGCGATCCGGGCATTTTTGCTGTTTACCGCTATGGCGCCCGTGAGTTTCCGCTGGCTACTGCCCTGGTGAGCGCCCTGGGCACCTCGCTGATTCCACAGCTGGTGGCCCAGCAGGAAACCGGGCTCGAGGAATTGAAAAGAAAAACCAGGCGTCTCATGCACCTGTTGTTCCCACTCACCATTGGGCTCCTGTTTTTCAGTCGGCCTCTCTTTCCCCTGGTTTTCAACCCTGATTTTGCCGACAGCGCCGGGCTTTTCAACATTTACCTGCTTACCCTGGCCAGTCGCATCCTGCTACCCGCCTCTGTAGCCCTGGCAAAAGGCGATTCCCGAAGCATCTTTTGGGTGAGCATAGTAGAACTGGCGGTTAAGTTTATCCTCGGATTCTGGTTCATTCAGTGGTGGGGACTACCCGGCCTTGCCTTTTCGGTAGTGCTCTCTTTCTGGGTGGAAAAGATCGGCCTTATCTGGATATTGGAACAAAAACACCGGATAAAGACCTCCAAGTGGCTCGACTGGAAGTGGTACCTGGGCTATTGCGCCGCCTTGTTTGGCGCGTATTGGCTGAGCCAAAGCAACTGGTTCAACTATTGACAAAAAAAAAATTTCAAACTGCATAAATCCTGCATATTTAACTAGAATAATCCAGCGTTATTGCAGCAAATCCTGTTACATTTGAACGCTGAAAAAACGCTCTGTTTTTTCAACGAAAGCCTGATTACAAACACCATCACCTTACTCCTTAACTTCCTATGCAAAAGCCAATGGTATATGCACTGCTTGCAACGGCAGCCGTTGCAACAGGCATCTTCTTGCTTGTAAACAATCAAAAAATCGTAAAAAACGAGGCTTATTACGATGCAGTAGGCCAATACGTATACGCCTTCAGTTCCGGCGCCATCAGTCGCGACGAAGTTGTCCGTGTTCGATTTGTCAATGCAGCCGTACAACCGGATCAGGTTGGCAAGGCGGTTCCGGCCAATATCTTTTCCACCAGCCCCAAAATAGAAGGAGAAGCCATCTGGGAAGATGATCGAACCATCAAACTCACCCCTGCCAAACCCCTTTCTCCGGGAAAGCGGTACACTGCACAGGTGGCACTCAAACGCATCTACGCCGAAGCCCCGGATATCGCCCGGCTATTCGAGTTCAACTTTCGCGTTCGGGAACTGGCCTATGAAGTATCCACCGACGGCATTACCATGGATCCCGCCGCCCCCGGCCAACAACAAGTGGTGGGCCGAATACGGGTAAATGAAGCCTGTGAAGCAGCTAAAATAGAGCAAATGTTTGCAGCCAAACAAGGCAATAAGGCCCTGCTGGTGAGCTGGCAGCATGATCAGGACGGCAAAACCCACCAATGGACCATAGCCGGCGTGGAACGAACCAATGTGCCCAGCGCCGTACAAATGACCTGGAACGGCGATCCTATTGGCGTGGATAAGGACCTCCAGGAAACCCAGACGGTTCCCGCACTCGGCGAATTCAGTGTGCTGTCGGCCAAGGCTGTGCAGGTGGAGGAACAGTACGTGTTGCTCAATTTCAGCGACCCGGTTTCAGGCGCCCAGGACCTTTCCGGTCTGGTTCGGATTGATAATTATTCCGGCAAATTGCGGTTCGTAGCCGACGGCAACTTCGTGCGCGTGTACCCTGGCGAGCGCATCACGGGCCCAAAGAAAGTGTTGGTGGATGGCAACATACGCAATGTAGCAGGCCAGTACCTCAAAGGCGCCGCGGATTGGACCCTGAACTTTGAAGATCTCAAACCAGGCGTTCGTCTGGTTGGACGCGGCGCCATCATTCCTCAACAGAGCAACGGTGGCGTCATTTTCCCGTTCGAAGCAGTGGGACTGACGGCCGTGGATGTAGAGGTTTTTAAAATATTCAACTCAAACATTCAACAGTTCTTGCAGGTCAACGAGTTGGAAGGAGAACGTGAACTGGAGCGGGTGGGTAAAATTGTGCTCCAAAAGAAATTCGATCTGGCCTCCATCAACCCGGATGCCTCTTCCAAAGTATGGCAGCGATATGCGCTGGATCTTAAAGACATGATCCAAAAGGACCCCGGCGCCATTTATCAGGTGCGCCTGGCCTTTAGAATGGAATACACCAGTTGCAATAACCTGTACTCGCAGGAAACTGACGCAACGCCTGATGACGGGGAACTACGCTCCATCATGGGCGGCTATCGCGGTATTTACTGGAATGAATCAGACAGTGAATACTGGTGGAACGAAGAGGACGACTATAACTGGGACAATCGGGAAACCCCATGCTCCCGCGAATACTACAACAGTGAACACTTTGCCAAACGCAATGTCTTCGTCTCCGACCTGGGCCTGACCGCCAAAAAAGGTCGCGACGGCTCCCTTTTCCTTGCCGTGACGGACCTGCACACCGCACAACCGGTCAGCGGCATTGATATTGAACTGCTCAGCTACCAGCTTCAACCCATTACCAAAGTGCGCACAGAAGGCGACGGCACAGTGATGGTGGAAGGCTTGCGTGAAGCGCCTTTCTTGGCCGTGGCCACCGGCAACAGTCGCCGTGGTTACCTCCGTATGGCCGATGGCAATTCCTTATCGCTCAGCCGTTTTGATGTGGCCGGCATGGAGGCGCAAAAAGGCCTAAAAGGCTATATTTATGGCGAACGCGGCGTTTGGCGCCCGGGAGACTCCCTGTACCTGAACTTTGTGCTGGAAGACAAAACGGGGCGTTTGCCGCAGGGTCACCCGGTGGTGTTTGAGCTGCGCGACCCCGGCGGTTCCCTGCAGTACCGCACGGTATCTTCCACCGGGGTAAATGGCGTTTATCCCTTCTATTGCAATACCCGCTCGGAAGCCAAAACCGGCAACTGGACGGCCAAGGTACTGGTGGGCGGTGCTGAATTCACCAAATCCATTAAGATTGAAACCGTCAAACCCAACCGTTTGAAACTGGATCTGAACTTCGGCCCCAAAGCCTTCCTCACGGCTAACGACTTTAGCATCAACGGCGCTGGTCAGGGTATAACGGGCAACCTGAAAGTCAACTGGCTGCACGGCGCTGCTGCCCAAAACCTCAAAACCAAGGTGGAAATGCAGGTGCGGGCGGTAAAAACCGAATTCAAGGGATACGGTGATTATGTTTTCGACGATCCTTCCCGGTATTTCTACTCCGAGCCGGAGGTCTTGTTTGATGCCAACCTCGACCAGAATGGCCAGGCCAAAGTGCCGCTTAAAATTGGGGAAGTAAGTGCAGCCCCCGGCAAGCTCATTGCCAATTTCAAGGTGCGGGCTTTTGAAGCCGGCGGCGATTTTAGTACAGATAATTTTGCCCTGGATGTGTTGCCTTACGAACGCTTCGTCGGCATTTTCATTCCAACCGACAAATGGGGCAGTAAAACCCTGGACCGCGGCGGCAGCAGTAAAGTCAATTTTATTGTGCTGAACAACCAGGGCAAACCGGTTCCCAACCACAAAATAACCGTTGCGCTGTACCGTGTGGATTGGCGCTGGTGGTGGGACGACGATGCCCGCTCCGGAATAGGCCAGTTCAACAGCAGCGAACTGAACGATGCTCTCGATCATGCAGAAATCACCACCGACACCCGCGGTATTGCCAGCTGGACCGTCAAGCCCACCGACTGGGGACGTTATCTGATCCGGGTAGCGGATACCGAGGAAGGACACACAGCAGGCGACTTCTTCTGGTCGGGTCGGCCGGCAGAGTTGGACGACATACAGAGCAGAAA
>JADZFI010000189.1 GCA_020850025.1 Saprospiraceae bacterium | reverse complement strand
GCTCATGGCAGCCAGATGCGGAGGGGCTTGCTTCCACACTACCCGCAGCGGATAGGCAACGTAGGATTTACCGCCTTTGAACAGCGCGCTGATCGCGGTCTGACTCTTGAGTCGCTCCTGACGGGTAAAGGTGGGCATGGCGAGAGGTAAACAAGCAGGCAGGCTGCCGGATGGCACAAAAATAAGACTTCCGAGGCCACAGGGTGACTTCGGAAGTCTTATAAAAATATGCAATAAACACGGTCAGTTCCCGAGCTGAAGATCAGCCGGACGCCGGGTTCAATTATTTCGCGCCACGCTCGTCGGAAACGGTCAGTTTCCAGCGACCCTGCTTACGGCGGCGAGCCAGAACCTTGCGGCCATTTTTTGACTCCATACGGGAGCGAAAACCATGCTTGTTTGCGCGCTTGCGCCGTGAAGGTTGATAAGTACGTTTCATCGCTTACTCTGTAAATTTGTTCTTTCCGAAAAACGGAGCGCAAAGGTACAATTAGTTTTCAAAAAACAAAGTGCTGGCTTGCATTTTTCCGGAGAATTTGTTGGCGGGAAATCTATTGCACCATCAACTTCCCAGTTCCCACCATTCTACCCTCCTGAACAATGTGGAACAGATAGGTACCTGCAGGCAGGAAGCCGGCATTCAGGCGGAAAACAGGCTGGTCGGCCCGCATTTCCAAACGCATACTTCCCTGTAAATCAAACACCTGCAATTGCAGCCCCTGGGTACTGGACAGGCCTTTGATCTCCAATAGCGCCGCGTCGGAGAGCGGATTGGGCGTTACCTGTACGGCGTATTGTGGCCGACCTGGTTGCCACAAACCAACGGTGACGAAGTTCTCGCCCAGCCGGTGACTGGTGGTATTGGTAACGATGGCATCGTTGAAATCGAAGTAGATCAGGGCAGTATTTTCGATCACCGTTTCCAGCGGCGCTTCTTCTTTGTGACGGATATTAAACTTGACAAACCCATGCGATGCCGGCTCATTTACATTGGAATCCGGCAGCAGGATGTTTTCAAACAGGAAGGTCAGCAGACCGGCGCCGCTCAGGTTCCAGGAATAGGCATGGCTGCTGGCGCCCGGGCGGAAGGTGGCCGGATCGAGCCATTGCGACAAAGTGTCTTCAATGCGCACGGTAAAGGCCGTGTCGTTACCTGTGTTCTGGAACCGAATCAGGTACTCCAGCGGCGTGCCCGGCTTGATGTAGCGCTGGGCGCCGTACCCCAGGGGGAAGCCTGTTTTGTCGTTCGGATCATAAGAGCCGGTATTGGCCAGGCAATGGATGTCGAGGTACGGATCAGCGTCATCCTGAGGGAACATGTTGACAAAACCCGTGGAAAAAGTCGGGCCGGTGGTGCAGCCCTCTACCGACACTGAAGGCTGTGAGAAACCCGGGTGGAAAGGCTCCTGTTCCATCTCCAGGCGCCAGGTGCTGCCATTGGCTGGCACGCTCACTATGACCGATTGGCCGGCATCCAGCTGTACAGGAGCGCTCATGAGCATGATCTGGTCTTCAATGACGATGTATTCCAGGGCTTCTGTCATGTTGCCGATGCCCACGTTTTTTATCTCAAAACGCACGGAATCAGCTGCACAGGTGCTCTGGATGCGCAAACTGGCGCCGCTCCATTGCACATTGGTGGGGATGCAAAAAGTATCGGGGTAAATATGCGCCTCTGTGCAGTGTGTTTGGCCCACAAGGGCGATGCAGCTAAGGTGTGCGGTAAAATAGAAACTGCCGCAGCCGCCCGGATTCAGGTCGCCCACCGGAAAACGAAATACATTATTGCCCAGATCGGTGTAAGGAATTAAGGAGGTTAGGATGGAGAACAGCGGTTCCAGGGTAACGTCCACGTAGGCATCGGTGGCCGGCTCGGTACCGTCGTTGCAGTAGGAAACACTAAAGAGGTTGTTGCTGAAACAACGCCGAAGGTTGCCGGAGGTGATGTCTACCGTCAGCAAGGGGCAGCCTGCCAATTTTTGAAATAAAAGATCCTGTGCCGCATAGGTCTGGTTCGGTGCAGTTGCTGCCACATCAGGGATGGGTGCGCAGGCGCCCCAGAGCACGCTGAGCGGAACGGCAGTTATCTGGTAAGTATCGCCCGCTTCCACGAACAACTCATAGTCGCCGTTGGCATCCGTTACGGCGAAATAAGTGCCAAGGGTGCCCTCTGCCCGAACGATCCAGTGGTTCAGCGGAGCATCACCGGCATCGGTTTGACAGTTGAGATTGTCATCCTCAAGCACTCGGCCAGTGATTTGGCTGCACAGACCGGAACTGCTCTGGGTCACTGTTACCACATCGGTGGAAGTACATCCGTTTTGGATATTGGTTACGACAAGCTGATATACTCCCGGCTGGTTAATGATAGGATTTAAGGTAGTTGAACCTGAAACAATACCAGGTCCGGCCCAGATATAGGTAAAATTCGGACCGATACTACTCGAACCCGCCAGGGTCACCACCCCGCCTCCGCATGGCATTTGCAAATCCGGGCCTGCATTGGCAATAGGAGGAGTGACATCCTCTACCACAGTGACTCCAATACCTGCACTGCACCCATTTTGTACATCATCCACCTGAAGGACATACAACCCCGGTTGATTGATTGTTGGTGTCAGCGTATTTTGACCACTTACGAGCCCCGGCCCCGTCCACGAATAAACAAAATTTGGCCCTTGAGAGGAGCAGGTAGCATTCAGGACAACAGAAGTAACGGCACAAGTAAGCGTTGGTGCTGGAGCTATACAGGTTACCGGGACACTCGAACTTTGGGTTACGGTTACGGAACCAATAGCCGTACAGTTGTTGGCATCGGTTACGGTAACGGTATAAGTCCCTGCAAAAGAAACCGGTATCTCTGCGGTTACTGGGCCATTTGACCAATTGTAACTACTGTAGGGAGGGGTTCCTCCGGAAACATTGGGAGCTACCTGTACCGTGGTAGTGATACAATTTAATTCGTAGATTGGAAAGGAAACCGTCAATGCTGCCGCCGGCTGATTTATCTGGCCGTCGGCTGTGGCTGTACACCCCAGCCCATCCGTTACCGTAACGGTATACAGGCCGGCTACCAGGCCGGTCATATCCTGCGTGGTGACTCCATTCGACCAGATATAAGTGACCGGCGGAGCGGCGTTAGTCACGGTCAGGTTCAGGGCGCCAGTTTTACCGCCATAACATAACACAGGTGTAGGCAGCATGCTGGTTTGGAAATCGCATTGAGCGAGCCCGGAAGGCAGATTTGCGAGGCAAAACAGGGATAAGGTTAGTAAGAGGTATCGCATGGGTATCAATATTTAAACGTCCAACGGTCATGAACACACTTTTGATACTGCAAATGTTGGGCTTGCTGCCCGGATAAGCAAAGACATTTTTTGGCACTTGTTCTACTTGCTTTTTTAAATAAAAGTTTGAAGCAACTGAAAATCAATGACTTTTAAAAAATAAAAATAAAACTACAGGTTAAATTTATCCATAAAAACCCAACGTTATCAACCAAAAACAAAATAAAACGGCGCTGCCCCCGAGGTTGAGAGAGCAGCGCCGTTCCAAATAATCCAAAATCACACCCCTACCCTGCCTTTCGGTACATCGCAAATTTAGCCAGGCCCATGCGTTGCAACCAGTGATTGAACGACACCCGGAGCACGCCCAGGCCGTACTTCATGCTGCGCCGGAAATTGATACTGGAAGCCTCCTCAAAATACTTCGTCGGGCAGGTTACCTCGGCTATGTCGAAGCCGGCATACACGATTTGCGACAACATCTCATTGTCGAACACAAAATCGTCGGAGTTCTGGTTGTAATTGATACCCAGCAGCACCTCTTTACTGAATGCCCGGTAGCCGGTGTGGTATTCCGAAAGTTTGTAATTGATCAATAAATTCTGGCTGAAGGTCAGAAAACGATTGGCAATATACTTGTACATCGGCATACCGCCTTTTAGTGCGCCCATACCGAGTATACGCGAACCCAGCACCACCGGGTACAACTCCTCGCCGATGATGTTCACCATGCTCGGAATGAGCTTTGGAGTATATTGATAATCAGGGTGCAACATGATGACAATATCTGCACCGATGGCCAGCGCCTTGTTGTACAGCGACTTCTGATTGCCGCCGTAACCTGTGTTTTTTTCATGCACAATCACATGCTGAATCCCCAGCGAACGCGCCAGCTCAGCCGTATTATCGCGACTGTGGTCATCGCACAAAATCACCTCGTCTACCAGATCGAACGGAATCTCCCGGTAGGTCTTTTCCAAAGTCAGCGCAGCATTATACGCCGGCAAAACCACAACAACTTTCTTGTTTTTATACATTTCTGAGTGTTTTGGTGTTTGGGTGTTTGGGTGTTTTGGTGTTTGGGTGTTTTGGGGAGTATTCACAAAACTGTGTCAATTAAAATCTTAAGTCGAGTGCTAGCCCAAACACCAAAACACTACACCACCACATTAATCATCCTTCCCGGCACAAACACCACTTTTTTGGGCGTTTGGCCTTCCAGCCATTTTTGTACCTGCTCCAGTGCCAGTGCAGCAGCTTCAGCGTCTGCGGCCGATACATCGCTGGCGAGTTCGATGGTTGCCCGGAGCTTGCCGTTGATCTGAATAGGGAATTCTTTGGTATCGGTTTTAATCAGCTCCTCCTTGAATTCCGGCCAGGCAGCATCGCTAACTGAATCGCTGTGGCCCAGTTGATGCCAGAGTTCTTCGGCCATGTGCGGACCAAATGGCGCCAGCATCGCTACCAGCGGTTCGAGCACAGCGCGTTTGTTGCATTTCAAACTGCGCAGATCGTTGGTGGCGATCATGAAATGACTCACGCAGGTGTTCATGCTCATGCGCTCGATATCGTCGGTCACTTTTTTAATGCAATTGTGCAATACCCGCAATTCATCGCGCGTGGGCTCTTCATTGGTAACCGCAAACTGATCACCATCGTAGAACATGCTCCAAAATTTGCGCAAAAAGCCGCTCACACCGGTAATGCCCTTGGTATTCCAGGGTTTGGCATCGGTAATGGGCCCCAGGAACATCTCAAACATGCGGAAACAGTCGGCGCCATATTCTGCCACGATGTCGTCCGGATTCACTACGTTTAACTTGGATTTCGACATCTTTTCCACCTCACAGGAGCAGGTGTATTTGCACTCAGCATCAATTTTAAAATTGTCGTTGGAAAACTGAGGAAGTTTTCTGGCTTTGTC
>JADZFI010000188.1 GCA_020850025.1 Saprospiraceae bacterium | reverse complement strand
TGGAAACAGAAGGGTACCGATTTGAGATTGTGGATATGGATAAGAGTAAAATTGACAGGGTACTGGTAAGTAAGGTGGAGGAGGTTTGAAGTACCGGCGGGTTTAGCCGCCGACGCCTGGGTAGTTTGAAGGGTTTGAGGGGCTTGAAGGGTTTGAGGAGTATCGATTATCTACAGAATAGGAGGTGTATTACACCCATTCATACTTTCGTTAGCCCAGACGCAGCGCTACGGGGCATAGCCCCTAAACATCGGTAGCCCCAGTGACAGGGCGAAATCCCCCTGCCGCATCGCGGCAAAACATTTCAACCCCGGTATGCTAATCTGACCAACAAATTTTACCGATATGAAGCCTATTATCACCTTAATGACCATTTTACTCACCAGCAGCCTGTTTGCGCAGGGACCTGGAACAAATGCTGAGTATAAAAGAGTTGTTGCCATTGGTCTGGGCGAATTACAAAAAGGGCAATGCGCACCATGTCTGGAAGCCTACGATCGGGCATTTACACTTTCTCAACACAGTGCATTGAGTTTCCTGCGTGCCGCAAGCTGCGCACAACTCTGTGGCGATAACAATCGGGCCCGAGAACTGGCAGAAAAAGCGGTAGAAATCAGTTTCGAGTCAACCCTCTATGTGTTTGATCATACCCAGGAGTATCCGGAGCTGACCCCATTTGTGACATCAAAACCTGGCAAAAAAACCCTGGCGCTTGCCAAAAAAGCCGCCAAAAATGCCGGAGGCAAAAACAGTCAGGTGCAAAAACCAATAGAATGACCTTAATGACCTCCAATAACCCATCACCCCTCCCATGCCCAACACCGATCTCTCCCGGCTTGAACCTTTCCGCAACCGCTTGACCAAGAACTTCAAGCATTTCGGCAAATGGGCCCGTCGACAAGGTATCTCCTGCTTCAGGCTGTATGACAACGACATCCCCGGCACTCCACTGGCAGTTGACCTGTATGAAGAAATTGCCCATATTGCAGAATATGCGCGGGACCACGGCATGGAGCCCGACGAGCACGCTGCCTGGTTGTCGGACTGTGTCACCATCGTCTCGGAGGTGCTCGACATCCACCCAGAACGGATTTTCGTCAAATACCGGCAACGGCAAAAGGGATTGCGACAATACGAGCGATTTGCCCGCAGTGGCGCTGAATTCATCGTTCACGAAGATGGATTGAACTTTATGATCCGTCCTGCAGATTATCTGGATGTTGGCCTGTTTTTAGACCATAGAAACACACGAAAAATGGTACGCCAGGAGGCTGCCGGCAGAAGAATGCTGAATTTATTTGCCTACACCGGCTCTTTTTCTGTTTATGCAGCTGCCGGTGGCGCCGCATCAACCCTCACGGTTGACATGAGCCAAACCTACCTGCAATGGGCCGACCGGAATCTGAATCTCAATGGCTTCAGTTCCGGCCAGCATCGCCTGCTTCAGGCCGATGTTATGTCGTGGCTCAGATCGCCACAAAAGGAATCATTCGATCTGATAGTATTGGATCCTCCCACGTTTTCCAACAGTAAGCGTATGGATGGCACCCTTGACACACAAAGGGATCATGTTTGGATGATCAATACTGCATTGAACATGCTCTCGCCCGGAGGCATTATGTATTTCTCCACCAACTACCGGAAATTCAAACTGGAAGAGTCTGCCATACGAGCCGCCAATATCACGGATATTTCGGCTAAAACCGTTCCGGAAGATTTCAGGAACAAGAAAATTCACCAGTGTTTCCGATTGGAAAAAGGCACGAAGTGACACGAAGACACAAAGGCACAAAAACACCCAAACACCAACACACTAAAACACTAAAGCCCTTTTACGTCTACGTTTACTTTTCCAGTGGAAAGTAAATCCACTTTAATGCCTGATGGTGTAACCCGGGTGTCCTGCACGGCCAGACTGTCGAGGTTGCCATGGAGTATGACTCCAGGCTTTATTTCATAATTATACAATGTTTGCTGAACCGAACTCTTTAAGTCGGTGATCTGGGATTCCAGAGGGAAAATCATGCTTTGCATCATCATGCGCTTGATAGGCCCCTGAAAAATCCATGAAGCAGACCGCATCAGGAAGTTTTTGGTATCCACATGAAAATCAAGATCTCTTACCTCAATCTGGTTCTTTTCAGCATTGAAAGCCGGCCGGCCGATGAAGTAAATATTACCGTTAAACGAACCGCTGAGCTTTGAATTGACTACCACCCGGTCATTATTGCCCCATAGGGCGATGTCCTCTATTTTCACTTTCTTTTTGCCAGATTCAAATACCTGTCCCACCATCATATTCTTCGCCAGGCGCTCTGCCTCCGCAAAAGGCACATCGGTGGCAAATCGCATCTGAAAATCGTCGGGAACATCCTGCAACAAGGTCAGGTTGGGCAAATAGGAGTTTTCTCTGAAAGCAGGTTTTTCGCCAAAGGAAACATCATTCAGACATTCCACGGCTATTTTGGTGGAAAGCGCATTCCCATAGGTAGTCAGAGGTGTTATTCCAATAGAAACCGGAGTGGTTTTAGACCACATTTTATATGTTTCGTCCAGCAATACAGGCTGTTGAATGGCTTCCCAGGCCTCCTGAACATATGGTTTTAGGCTGATTTGCTGACTCACATATTGATCCAGTGTTTTGCTCAACGTTTTCTTGCTGCGGTTTAGCGCCAGGTTGGCAATGGTTTCCACGCTGATATCGCCGATACCGGTTTTCAGGACCGGTTTGCGCACCCATTCATGATATTCCACCTCGGTTTGGGTGGTCAGGCTCCAGTCGGGATTGATGCCGAAGGTTGTTTTCAAGTTGAGCGCAAGTTCAGCTTCAGCTTCCGCAGCAGCGCCGAACACCAACTCCTTTTTAACCCAAAGCTTCAGTGGAATTCGATATTTGACCGTATTGCCACTGAAAAACAGGGTGATATCCTGACTTTTCCAGGCATTCATCATGAGTCCGTCGTGACCATTGTCGTCAAAGGAGTAGTCCTCAAAAAGCGCCTTCCCCGAAAGTTTGGTATTCAGGGAACGTACAAGCTCGTCGACGGAAAGCTGTACCGGAATGGTGAGGGTGGATGGAACAGGGGGTAAATCTTCGGAATTACTGTATTGTTCCGGAGGTTTCGGAGCATCGGTGTATTTCGTGGATTTGCAGAATGTCAAAAGACACATAAAAGGCAGTAATTTCAGAAAATTCATGAGGTTTTGATTGCTTTTAATTCCATAGTCCCTGCCATAATTTGATTGCTGACAGAAAAATGCTTTTTCGAGTCAAAGGTAGGAAAATGCTAACATGGAGGGAAAAGGCTTTACATTTGTCGCTAAAGTTTACCACAATTACAGACAGCCATGGCAATTGCAAAACCATTCAACCTTCGCGCCTGGATCGAGGAAAACCGTGAACTCCTCAAGCCACCGGTAGGTAACAAACAGATTTATCTGGAAAATGACGATTTCATTGTAATGGTAGTGGGCGGCCCCAATGGTCGAAAAGACTACCATTGGGAAGAGGGGGAAGAGCTTTTTTACCAGTTGGAAGGTGATATCCAGGTAAAAATCATCAATGAGGAAGGCAAGCGCGAAACCATTGATATCCGCGAGGGTGAAATGTTTCTGTTACCTCCCCGCATTCCGCATTCTCCTCAAAGGCCGGCCGGAACGGTAGGGCTGGTATTGGAGCGTCATCGCAACCCGGGTGAAGTTGACAAGCTTCTGTGGTTTTGCGAAAATTGCGACAAACAGTTGCATGAAGCCGGCTTTCCGCTTAAAGACATTGGTTCGCAGATCCGCGAAGCCATTGGCGATTTCAAAAATAACCTCGAAGCCCGCACTTGCAAGCATTGCGGCGCTGTAATGGAGTTTTAATTTTCTTTCATGGCATCTCCTTTTAATCCCGTAGGGGTACTTGGCGCCGGCAGTTTTGGCACTGCTATTGCCAATTTGCTGGCGCATAATTCCGACGTATTGATGTTCAGCCGCAGAGAGGAAACGGTGGTGGCCATCAATGAACAGCGGGAGCACCTGGGCGTCAAGATTTCTCCCAGAATAAGGGCTACTAATGACTTGGAGGAAATGGCCAATCGCTGTACTCTGATCATTCCGGTAGTGCCCAGCAACAGTTTCCGGGCTATGATCCGCGCTCTTGGCCCATATCTGCGCCCATACCACATCATTATTCACGGCACCAAAGGCTTCGATCTGAAAGATATGGAGGAGGAAGAGCTGGAGAAACCTGGTGCAGTGGTTACCCGTTCCCATGTGCGCACCATGAGCGAGGTAGTGCTGGAAGAAAGCAGTGTGGTTCGGGTGGGCTGCCTTAGCGGACCTAACCTGGCCGCAGAGATCATGGCCGGTCAACCTGCCGCCACTTTGGTGGGCAGCCGGTTCCGCGAAGTGATACAAGCCGGCCAGGCTGCCCTAAACAGCCCGAAATTTCATGTGTACGGCTCCTACGATATCCTGGGCGCTGAGTTGGCCGGAGCACTGAAAAACATCGTTGCGCTGGGTTCCGGCATCATTGGCGGACTCGGACTTGGCAGAAACATACAGGGGCTGCTTATTGCTCGCGGACTTGCAGAGATGGTTTATTTCGGAAAATCACTGGGTGCGAGCAGCCAGGCATTTATCGGAGTGGCAGGTATAGGAGATCTGGTAGCCACCGCTACCAGTACCAGCAGCCGCAACTACACATTCGGCACCCGTCTGGCCCGGGGAGAAACCACTGCACAAATTCGCGAAAACATGCCTGAACTGGCGGAAGGGGTGCGTACG
>JADZFI010000187.1 GCA_020850025.1 Saprospiraceae bacterium | reverse complement strand
TGTGATTACTGGGGTACCAGCCTGCACAAGTTCCTCTGCGGTCCTTTTGGTAGCGGACTAATGTACATCAAAAAAGACAAAATCCCGAACATCTGGCCGCTGCTTTCCAATGGTGAGCCCAATGGCGGAGATATTCGCAAATTTGAAAGTCTTGGCACCAGAAGCTTCCCGATTGAAATGGCCATTGGCTACTCGCTGGATCTGCACAACATGATGGGCTCCAACCGGAAACAGGAGCGACTGCACTTCCTGAAAAACTACTGGATGAGCCGGGTGAAAGATGTGCCGGGAATCAAATTCTACACTAACCCAAGCCCAAAATGGAGCTGCGCTATTGGCAACTTCGGGTTTGAGGGAAAGAAACCAGTAGAAATATCCGAGGAACTCATGAGCAAACATAAAATCCACACAGTTGCTATTGAATGGGAAAAGATCAGTGGTGTGCGGGTAACGCCCAATGTTTACACCACCACTGATGAGCTGGATAAGCTGGTAAAGGCCATCAGAGGGATGAAGGTTTGAGGATTAATGCGGGAAACCACTCTACGAAAAAACCATCAACGACAAATTCACCCATGACACATATCACCTTCTCCATCGAAAACGCCGTAGCACGGATCACTTTCAACCGTCCGCAAGTATTCAACTCCATGCATCATGCCATGCGTATGGAAATTCTGGAAGCCCTCGATCGCTGCGCCCAGGACGATTCCATACGCGCCGTGTACATCACCGGAACTGGCAAGGCCTTTTGTGCCGGTGAAGACCTGCAGGAAGTAACAGACCCCAATGGTCCCAGCCTTACCGAGATCATCGGCACGGGTTACAATCCGATGGTACTGAAAATCCGCAACCTGGAAAAACCGGTAGTAGCAGCCGTGAACGGTGTGGCAGCGGGTGCAGGGGCCAACATTGCGCTGGCCTGCGATATCGTGGTAGCCACAGCATCTGCGTCTTTCACCCAGGCCTTTTCTAAAATCGGGCTTATTCCGGATTCCGGCGGCACCTGGACGCTGCCGCGATTGGTAGGCATGCAGCGCGCAACTGCCCTGATGATGTTGTCCGATAAAATCTCCGCAAGTGATGCTGCAGCAATGGGTATGATCTGGAAAGTATTCCCGGACGATACCTTTTCCGCCGACAGTCTGAAACTTGCCGAAACCCTTGCCCAAATGCCCACACGCGGACTGGCGCTTACCAAACAGGCTTTGAACCGCACATTTTCTAACGATTTTGCCACACAAGCCGAAGTTGAAGACCAGTTGCAGAGCCAGGCTGGCCAGACACACGATTACAAGGAGGGAGTGGCTGCATTTATGGAAAAGCGAAAGCCGGTGTTTACCGGCAAGTAACTTGGCCCCGTTCTTGCGCATATCTCCAAGCACTAGAAAATTAGCTATCGAAAACCATCTGTGTTTCGCTTTTTCCGCATCCTCCCCCCCGATTACGCCCGCAGTAAAGGCGACGCCCGGAAATTCTGGACCACCTTCATTGTGGTTGCGCTATTTCTGTTGATGGTGAGTCCGGAACTGCGGTACCGCCTGCGATCACTCCTGGAATACCCCATACATTACAAAGAATATAAGGAATTCGGCATTCGTATCCCCGGCAGATACAAGGTGCATGGTATTGATGTGAGTCGCTGGCAAAGTCGGGTAGACTGGAAGCGGGTGAAAAACATGCAGGTTGGCAACATCAAAATCCATTTTGCCTTCATTAAGGCCACGGAGGGAACCTGGCTCAAAGACCCTGAATTTGAGCGCAACTGGCGCGGCGCCAAAGAGGCCGGTATTATCCGGGGCGCTTATCATTTTTTCCTTCCTAATATTAGCGCAAAAGACCAGGCGCTGCAGTTCAGCAAAGCCGTAAAACTGAGATCGGGCGACTTGCCGCCCGTGCTGGACGTGGAGGAAACCCGGGGTATGGCCAAATCACTGATCCAAAAATATACCAAGGAATGCCTTGTATTGATGGAAAAACACTACAAAGTAAAACCTATCCTGTACACCAACCGGGATTT
This sequence comes from Saprospiraceae bacterium, assembly GCA_020850025.1. Taxonomy (GTDB): domain Bacteria; phylum Bacteroidota; class Bacteroidia; order Chitinophagales; family Saprospiraceae; genus M3007. Next base: position 1,081 of record JADZFI010000187.1, on the reverse strand, counting down.
TTATAAAAACTACTTTGCGGATAATGAAGCCTTTAAGGGATACCGATTCTGGATAGCCCATTACCATGTATCCGATTTCGATATGCCTGACGATGAGCCCTGGCATTTCTGGCAGCACAGCGACCGCGGTCATGTGAACGGCATCAACGAGCGCGTGGATTTCAATGTGTTCAATGGAGATTCTACCGAATTAAGACGACTGTTGATTCCATAGATGTTTTGCCGCGATGCGGCAGGGGGATTTCGTCCTGCCATCTGGGCTACCAACGTTTAGGGGCTATGCCCCGTGGTGTTGCGCCCGGGATTAAGAGATCTCTGAATTGGCGTTCTACGCTACTTTTTCAGTGAGCAATAAAAACCCATCAACATCGGCGGCTAAACCCGCCGGTACACCAAACCCTTCAAACCCATTCTTGTCCCCCCCGGACAAATTCGGTTAACAAGGGGTTAAGTAGCTTGCAGCCTTGTGACCTGCCTGTATTTTTGTGGTCGAAATGTTCCATTCACGTAACAACGCGTATCTTACACCATTACAATGAAAAAAACGCTTTTCGCCTTTGTGGCCCTATTGTGCACACTCTCCCTGGCTGCACAGAAAACCCTCCCTTCGGCCAATATCAAGACCCTTGAAGGGCAAACCATAAACGTTCAGGAACTGGGTAAAACCGGCAAGATCACCGTGATCAGTTTCTGGGCAACATGGTGCTCTCCCTGTAAAAAAGAACTCGATGCCATCAAGGATTACTATGAAGAGTGGCAGGAAAAATACGGGGTGGAACTCGTAGCCATTAGTGTTGACGACGCTCGTTCAGCCGCGAAAATTCCGGCAATGGTAAAAGAAAAAGGCTGGGATTATCGTATCCTGGTAGATCAATCCAAGGAATTGCAAACTGCCGCCAACATCCAGGCCGTTCCGCACACTTTCGTGCTCGATCAAAAGGGTAACATCGTTTTTGAACACAACGGTTACACCCCCGGCGACGAACTGGAACTGGAAGAGTTGTTTAAGGAATTGAAGAAATAAATCAGGATTGATTTCTTTGTTGAGGGTGTCTCATAAGTCGCATTTTTAGTTTTACCG
>JADZFI010000186.1 GCA_020850025.1 Saprospiraceae bacterium | reverse complement strand
TCGGCAACGCCAAGGGCAACGACCGTTTTTTCATAACCACTCTGCGGCGGCTATAAAACACTTTGTTTATCTTTGCGCAAAAACACCCTTGTATTACCGCCGGAAAATATTGCTTTCCCTGTTGCAGGCTTTTGACAATAAGTTGGAAAAATTGTCGCTGCAAAAACTCCTCTTTTTGTACACCCGCATGCAAAAAGAGCAGGATTTTGATTTTGTGCCCTATAAATACGGTTGTTATTCCTTTCAGGCCAATGCAGACCTGCATACGCTTACCAAATATGGGATCATCCACCAAACGGAACAAAGCTGGGAAAAAGTCAGTGAAGAAAACTTTATAGCCGGCTTGAAAAAGCAGGACAAAGACATCCTGCTGGCGGTAAAGAAGCTTTACCAGGGCAAATCGGCTTCTGAACTGATTAGCATAACCTATAAAAAGTATCCATACTACGCTACCAAAAGCAAAATAGCAGAAAAACACCTGTCAGCAGAAGAATTAGTCCTTTTGGCAAATTACATCCCCAAAAGTGATGAAAGCTGCTTGTACACACTTGGATACGAGGGCATTTCTCTGGAAAAATACCTGAATAAGCTCCTTCAAAAAGACGTGAAAGTGCTGTGCGATGTTCGGAAAAATGCCCTCAGCATGAAATTCGGATTCAGTAAAAATCAGTTGAAATCCGCCTGCGAGGGGGTAGGTATCCTTTACTATCACCTCCCGGAGGTAGGCATTGACAGTGACCAGCGTCAGGAGCTGAACAACCAATCAGATTACGACCGACTGTTTGCGCAATACGTTTCAGATACGTTACCACGCACCTACGATACTCAAATGCTCATCCTCCAACTCCTCCGGGAGCACAATCGGGTGGCGCTCACCTGTTTTGAAGCCCAAAGTTGTCAATGTCACCGCAGCCATTTAGCCAATGCGCTTGCGGAAAAGCCGCAATTTTTATTTAAATTGCAACATTTATAACCCGTTAAACCCAATTAACGCCCATGAAACGAATGAAAATTTTGCTTGCCGTAACTACTTATCCCCAGCCATCCCGCAGTTATGACGAACTTGTTTGCACCGCAGGTTTGCTGGAAGACGGCACCTGGGTACGGTTGTATCCGGTTCCACTGAGTTTCCTTTCCCGTCTGAAAAAAGATGGCGTAGTACAAACGACCAAATACACCTGGATTGAGCTCAATGTGAAGTCCAGGACGGATGATTTTAGACCGGAGAGCCATTCACCGGCAGACTATGAGTTCAAAGATTGGGCGATTCTGGAACATCTAGGAACGGAACACAACTGGGAGCGCAGAAAGGAAATATGCCTGAAGAAGGTCTACACAAACCTTACCGAACTGATTGAACATTCAAAAGATCCGCAAAACCTTTCCCTTGCCACCTTCAAGCCGACCAGAATTACGGCTTTTGAGGTAGACCAGGACGATCGTGACTGGAAAGATGTCTGGATACAACTCAAGCAACAAAAATCACTGTTTTCTGATCCAGACTCCGAGCAGGTTCAAATCCGCAAAGTCCCTTACAAATTTTACTATCGTTTCGAAGATGAAAAGGGTCGCAGTGCACGGCTGATGATTGAAGACTGGGAAATTGGGCAGCTATACTGGAATTGCCTTCGCGACGCAAAAAACGATGAGCAACAGGCCATTGCAAAGGTGAAGCTCAAATACGATGTGGAATTCCGGTTAGAGAAGGACATATATTTCTTCCTGGGCACAACCAGCGAGTGGCATCGGAGGCGAGCCCCCAATCCGTTTGTCATTATTGGGGTATTTTACCCAAAAAAGGAGCAGCAATTATCCCCTTTTTTAAATGCTACCCCCTCAAAATCGCCTGATACCTTGCCTTATCATTGAGCAGCGAGACGGCTTCTTTAATCTCCGGGTCGTTGACCAGGTTTTTGCGCACTTTTCCCCGGTGGAAATGGTAGCGACCCACTATTTCCTGTTCTATTTCATGGAGAATCTGAGCCTTTTGTTCCAGCATTTCTCCCTTTTTTTCCTGTTTGATCTTGGCTTCCAGGGTCTTGATCTCAGAGTCGAGTTGCCATTTTTCCTGTTCTGCTACCTTGCGAAGCTCGGCCAGTTTTAGCTCGGAATGGGTTTGGTAGTCGAAGTTTTTGGTTTGTACAAAAGCCATAAAATCTTCGAAATCCGTGAACTCAAACACTTCAATGGAATCGATGCTTTCCCGTTTTTGCACATACTGGGTCACGTAATCGAAGATGATGTTTTGATCCAGCAGGGCTTTCCAGGCGCCATGAGCGGTATCGTGCGGCAACACCACATCGGGTTTGATACCACCGCCGTCGAGCACCGTGCGTCCGTTGCGGGTTTTGAACTGGGCACGCTCGGATTCAGGGATGTCTACCGGCTGTCCGTCTTTGTATCGCACCGACTGGATGCAACGGCCGGAAGGAACGTAGTATTTGGCTGTGGTGAGCTTGATGCGGGCGTTGTAGCCTAGCTCCTTGGTATTCTGCACCAGACCCTTTCCATAGCTTTTTTGTCCCATGATCACCGCCCGGTCGAGATCCTGCAGGGCGCCGGCAGTTACTTCACTGGCTGAGGCACTCATTTTATTCATCAGCACCACTACCGGAATGTCTTTGTCGGTAGGCGAATGTTGGGTGCGCAGGTTCAAGTCCCATTCCGGCACCTTGCCACGCGTGCTGGCCACCATTTCCCCCTTTGGCACAAATACGTTTACCAGATTTACGGCTTCGTTGAGCAAGCCTCCGCCGTTGTCGCGCAGATCCAGGATCACGCCTTTTAGTCCGGGATTTTTCTGTTTCAGCGTAGTCAGTGCCTCAGCAACGTTCTGGCCGGCATTTTCCGTAAAGGTGGTCAGGTTGATGTACCCGATGCCATCGGCTACCAGGCCGGAGTGCGGCACGTTAGGAATGATCACTTCGCCACGTTCAAGGCTGATCTTGAGGTCTTTGGCAGTTCCGGGCCGGCGTACCAGCAATTCGGTTTTGGTACCAGGATAGCCACGAAGGAAGTCCTGCACCTCCTGTTCGGTGCGCCCTTTGGCGCTCTGTCCGTCAATGCTGATCAGGGCATCGCCCACTTTTAGACCGGCTTTATGTGCCGGGCTATTCTCAATGATCTCTACCAGCACCACATAATCGCCCACCCGCTCTCCGGTAGCGCCCAGGCCATTGTATTTGCCGTCTACCTGTATGCGGTAGCTTTCAATATCCGTCTCGGAAATGTAGTTGGTAAACGGATCGAGTCCTTCGAGCATGGCATCCAGCCCGCGCCGCATCACCTGATTAGGATCCAGTGCATCCACGTAGGAATGGTTGACCTCCCGGTAGGCGTTGGCGAAAATTTCCATGTTCTTGGCAATGTCGAAGTAATTGCCCTGTGCATTCAATACTGCGCTCAAAAACAAGGCAGGCAGCACCAATCTCAATTTGACGTTCATTTCTTATGTTTTAAGGCTCGAGGTTGTAACACGAAGGCGCTAGGGCACGAAGGCACTAAGATTAGAGTATCAGGTGCGCTTTGCGCACCTGGAAAACCTTTGTGCCTTAGCGCCTTTGTGCCTTAGTGTCCTTTTGCGCCTTCTTTCAGAGACGCAAAACTTTTCTTCAGGTTGTTCTTGTCCCCGGAAATTAGACCAACGCTTTATTCCACCACCAGTTTACGCACTCCGAATCCGTTTTCGGTTTCCACCTGAACGGCATAGATACCTTTGGGCAATGTTGCTACTTCAAGTTGAATACGCTCCTGGCCTGCAGGCATATATGCTTCCAACAACATCTGGCCTGCAAGGTTGTACAAACGGACCTGAGCTTCGCTGTTGATGGTCTGACTGAACGAAACCCACACGGATTGTGCGGCAGGATTTGGCGCCAGACTGAAGTCCAGTTTTTGTGCAGGCAATTCATTGGCGTCAACCAGAGGTTGGGCGATAAACTTTGGCGTGCCGTAGAAACCGCCTTCGCCGTCGGTTACCATGAAACGGAACCCGTCAGGATCCGGACTGATGCCGTAGTCGAAGAAGCGCAGCGCACCGGCGTCTATATCGGCCTGGCTGAACTGATCACCGGGCTGCATTAAGGCTCCATTCAGTTCCAAAGTGCCTCGTTCAGGCACCGTCAACAGGGTGAAAACAAGTTGAGAGTGTGTATTGTTCGGGTCTTCCACCAACAGGAAGTCTGGTGTTACGGCCCGGTTAGTGCCGCTTGGAAGGGGCATCACCTGATTGTTGACCAAATAAGGTGGCAGTATTTCAACCGATTGGCAGAACTGCAGCGAGAAACCAGTCAGGTTGCCACCTGAGGTGGAAACTTTGTCGCGCACACGCAGGGTCCAGATTCCTGCAGAGTTTTGTCCGATCAGTGGCGCCAGGGAGTTTTGGGGTTTGTTGATGGAGCCGTTGTTCGGTGGAGGGCAGGAAAATGCGGAGGGCGCTGAACTTGAGAATCCAAAATTGAAGTTGCCATTAAAGTTTCCGCAGCGGTCTTTCCAAAGTAATATCTCTGTGCCCTGCGGGCTGATCAGGTGAGCTTCCAGGTCCCTGAAATATTCGTGATAACCACTAACCTGGCTTACGACGATATCGCTGATCTGGCCGCCGAACACCACATTTATCTTGGATTCGACGGTTGGCGTGCCATTGGCTTGTATGTTTTTAGGCAGGTCGTTAGCCTGGAAGGTGAAGCAGTTTTCGGCATAAGTGGAGAAGAAGTATGGCTCAGACCACTCGTGTACGCCGCACTCGTTGCGCGGGCGAACGCGCCAGAAATAGGCTTTGCCTTTTTCCAGCAGGAAAGTGATCTTCAGAGAGTCAATGGAGGTGTTGTTTGCCGTAGCCAGGATGGTTGTGAAGGCTGGGCTGTCGGAAAACTGCACATCATAGGTGTCGGCATCCAGGCCTTTGCTCCAATGCAGGGTTTGCGTCAGCGCCTGTTGCGTCAGGCCATTAGCCGGTGAAACCAGTCCGAATCCGGTGAAATCATTTCTGCGCAGGAAAATGGAAACCGGGCGCAGGAGGGTATCCGTACCGGATATGGCGCGGATGGTAAAGGAGAAACTTCCCTCAACAGCAACTGATGAAAGATCCACGGAAAAAGTGGAGGTTTCACCCGGGTTGATATTGGCGGCGCTGAACGAATAGGTGGCGCCTGGTGGTACGCTGCCCAGCAGGTCGAGGGTTACCGGTGTGTTATAGCCTTGCACCGTAGCGGTATTTACTACAGTGACAAAATTGTCGGGCAGGCAAACGGTGGCGCCGTCCGTGGAAAGGCCCAGGGTAAGGGAGGGCTGTACCGGATTTTGTATCTTGAAATTGGCATTGGACAGGTCGAAAAACACGTTATCGGCCGCCTCAATTTTAACCCGTGCGCTGGAAGTAAGGATATCCGGCGCCAACACATATTGTGAGCCGTCGTTTTCGGTGTCGGCAGCCAGCAGAATGGGGTAGGTTAGGCCACCGTCGGTGCTGAGGCGGATATTTACCTTTTGGCAATTCACCGGTGCATTATTGGTATTGGCTACATCCCAGCGCACCTCTGTAAGTTCACCTACCCGCCAGATGGTGCTGACGGAGTTGGGGGAGAGTACCAGGAATGGTCCGGCGGATTCAACGGCCTTAAAAGCCACATCCTGCCAGTGCACGCCTCCGCCGCCAGGCTTGTTGTCGCGAGCGGTGAAGCGGAAGGTGAGGTCGCGGGAGTAAAACGGCAATTGTTCAGTGAAGTCTTCGGCGTTGGCCAGGACAGTACTCAAACGCGGGAAAACGCGGTTGGGTACATCAACAGGCGGCCTGCTACGGAAAATGGCGGCATTGCCCTGGGGAAAGCCCAGGGGTGTTTCTGGGCCGGCATCCATGCCTTCCCAGCAATAGGTGAGCGGATCACCGTCGGGATCTGTGGCGCTTCCGGTGAGCTCAAATGGGGTGGAGATGGGGATGCTGAAATTGTCGGTATAGGGAAGGGTCACTACCGGAGGATTGTTGGTCGTTTCAATATAGGAGCCACATTGTGCAATGGCGGTATCGAAAAATCCGATTTACTCAATGCTTACGGAGTGATAGTAGATATCGCCGATTGGTACCACATTATCCGGGCCGCAAAGGCCGGCGTACGACATAATTGTGCTGCCGCTGCCCGGTTCGTAGGCAGTTAGTCCGA
>JADZFI010000185.1 GCA_020850025.1 Saprospiraceae bacterium | reverse complement strand
GCCGGTACATCCACAAAAGGAGTGGCGGTACGGAAAGCAAAGTCGTCAAGGAACAAGCTGTTGCCTGCGTAGACATCTACGGTTGGATTAGGAGAGTTGTGAATGATCTGAACACGCGTTGTAGGTGTGGCTGGGAGAGCAATCACAGTACCGTTCGGCAATGCTGCATACAAACCGAATGCTGGAGTGCCACCCAGAATTCCGCTGGCGAATACATAAGCAGCACCACCGGTCAAACCGCTCAGATCTGCACGATAAGAAGCCACCACATTCGGGTCGCCAGCAACGCGGATGGCAAAGTCGTATACGTCCGGAGTCAGTCCCAGGTAACCGGTGAAGGAACCGTAAGCGAGACCGGAAATTACATTATTGGCAACAAATACGGCGTCTACATCCACCGCAGGAGCATTGGTAGAACCATGCAATACAGCAATGTCTACACTGGCCGGGTCAACGGCGGCTTCCTGACCGGCATCGTTGATGATCAACGTGAACGGCGTGGTAGGGTCGCCCACAATACCGGAAGCGGTAACGATATATGTTCTGCCATCTTCCAGGTTAACATCGAAGGTAGCAATCGCATCAGCAGCAGAGGTGCTGTTCTCAGGGGCAATGCCCAGCGTGATGTCTACACCTGCAGGAACGTCAATGAATGGCGTTGCCGTGCGGTACATGAAGTTGTCAATCAACAAATCATCGTTGGCATATACGTCAACGGTTGGAGACGGGCTGTTGTGAATTACCTGTACACGAGCCACAGGGGTTGCAGGCAGTTCGATCACGGTACCATCATTCAGCACAGCATACAAACCAAAAGAAGGCGCGCCGCCCAACAAGCCACTGGCCATAACCCGGATAGCAGCACCAGCAAGGCCACTCAAATCAGCCTGAAAGGTCTGCACGATATTATTGGTGCCGGCAGGCTTAACATCGAGATAGTACACACCCGGATCAACACTGAGGTAGGAGGTGAAGTTACCATATGCCAGATTGGAAACAATGGTTGCTCCGGTACGAACCGCAACATCCACAGCCGGGGCATCTGGTGATCCGTGTAAAACATTCAGCTGGACTTTACCAGGATCAGTGGATTGCTCCTGCGCAGCATCGTCAGCGATGAGCGTGAAAGGTGTGGTCGGGTCGCCCACGATACCGGAGGCGGTTACTGCGTAGGTTTTGCCAGACTCCAGCGTGAGCGGGAAATTGGCAATGGCATCAGCCACGGAAGTACTGTTTTCCGGCGCTACCGCCACATCGAGCGGAAGGCCTGCCGGAAGGTCCAGGAATGCCGTGGCAGACCGGAAGGCAAAGTCGTTTAACGCCAGGAAACCATTCACGTATACATCCACCGTTGGACTCGGGGAGTTGTGAATGATTTGCACCCTGGCCGTTTGAGCTGTCGACAATGTTGCCAGAAACAACAGCGCTACTAGGGTAGAAAGTAAGCGATTCATGTGAAATTCAGGTAAGCTTGTTAAGGAATGTTGGTTCGGTTAAGAAGCAAGCATAACATGGCTACCGCCAAAGTGTTTAATATACTAAAGCAAAACTCTCAACAAATGACAGTTTTGCTACTTTTGGTCATATCCCAAATTTGTTGTTGGCCGCTGAGAAAGTTTTTGGGATGTGGGTAACCTCTTGAAAGTCATAAACTGCCGCTTTACTTTTGCATACCCAAAATAGAACCAACCCTGCCAGTAGGGTCGCCCCCATGCAAACATCTCAAACATCGGCGGCTAAACCCGCCGGCACCTCAAACCCTTCAAACCCATCAAACCCTTCAATGCCAAACCTCGATTCCAATATTGAATTCCTGAAAGGGGTTGGTCCGCAGCGGGCCGATACCCTGAAAACAGAACTGGGAATTTTCACTTGCCGGGATCTGTTGTTCCACTTCCCTTTCCGATACATTGACCGCACCAAATTTCATCGCATCCGCGACGTACATACGGAGGGCGAAACCGTACAGTTGCGCGGAGTGCTGCGCCGCCTCGAAACCCTGGGAGAAGGCAAAGCCAAAAGATTGGTAGGTACGCTTCGCGACGAAAGTGGCATCATGGAACTGGTTTGGTTCCGCGGTATTCAGTGGCTGGAAAAAAGCTTGCAGGTAGGCAAGGAATACATCGCTTTCGGACGTGTGAGCGAGTTCAACGGCCGTATGAACCTGCCCCACCCGGAAATGGAAGAGGCCACGGCAGAAACCGGCCAAAAAGCCAAAAACTTCGATCCGGTTTATCCCACTACCGACAAGCTTACGCAAAAAGGGTTAGACGCCAAAGGGTTGCGCAAATTGGTGCGCACACTCCTGGATGGCCTCTCTCCCACCGATGTGCCGGAAACCATGCCGGAATATCTGATCGGACAATTCAGACTTACCCCGCGCTATGATGCCCTGCAAAAAATCCACTTCCCGGAAAATCAGGCAGACCTCGACGGCGCCACCCGGCGACTGAAATTTGAGGAACTCTTTTTCCTGCAACTCCGACTGCTGCAAATACGCACCCGCAGAAAGGACAGCTTTCGTGGATTCGTATTTTCGAAAATTGGCGACTTCTTCAACCGTTTTTACCAGGAAAAACTGCCTTTCGAACTCACCGGCGCCCAAAAGCGGGTGCTCAAGGAAATTCGCTCCGATTTAGCTTCGGGCAAGCAAATGAACCGGCTGGTGCAGGGCGATGTGGGCTCCGGTAAAACGGTGGTAGCCCTGATGACCATGCTCATGGCGCTCGACAACGGATTTCAGGCCTGCATGATGGCGCCCACCGAGATTCTGGCGCAACAGCACTTCGAGGGCATTACCTCATTGGTGGGAGATCTGGGCGTTAAAGTGGGCTACCTCAGCGGTTCCGTAAAAGGCAAGAAAAGAGAAGCCATACTCGCCCAACTGGCATCCGGCGAAATGCATATTGTAATAGGTACGCATGCCCTGATTGAAGAATGGGTGCAGTTTAAAAACCTGGGCATCAGCGTCATAGACGAGCAGCACCGCTTTGGCGTGGAACAGCGCGCCAAGTTGTGGGCCAAAAACCCTGCCGGGCCGCCCCATGTGCTGGTCATGACCGCCACGCCCATTCCCCGAACCCTGGCCATGACCCTGTACGGCGATCTGGATGTTTCAGTCATAGACGAGCTTCCGCCCGGCAGAAAGCCCATTAGCACCATGCATAAAACCGAGCACCACCGCCTGCGTGTGCAAGGATTTATGAAAGAGGAAATTGCCAAGGGAAGGCAGGTGTATGTGGTGTACCCCATGATCGAGGAAACCGAAACCATGGATTTACAAAACCTGATGTCGGGCTTTGAAGCCCTCAGTCGCGATTTCCCGCCGCCGGAATACCATATTTCCATCGTGCACGGCAAAATGAAGCCGGCCGACAAGGATTTCGAAATGCAGCGGTTCCTGCGACGCGAAACCCAAATCATGGTGGCCACTACCGTTATTGAAGTAGGGGTGAATGTGCCCAACGCTTCCGTGATGGTGATCGAAAATGCCGAACGTTTCGGACTCTCTCAGCTTCACCAGCTGCGTGGCCGTGTGGGCCGCGGCGCCGACCAGAGCTACTGTATTCTACTCACCAGCTACAAACTCAGCCATGAAGGCCGTGAACGCATACAAACCATGGTACAAACCACCGATGGCTTTGTAATTGCCGAGGCAGATCTGCGTCTGCGCGGCCCTGGCAATATTGAAGGCACCCAGCAGAGTGGTATGCTGCGCTTCCTTCTGGCCGACCTTGCACGCGACGGGCACATGCTCGCCGCTGCCCGCGAAGTGGCTACCCAGATCCTGGAAAAAGACCCGGCACTGGCGCTACCAGATCACGCCCGGCTGCGACAGCATCTGGCTTCGGAAGGAAAAGACGCGCGGGTGTGGAGTCGGATTTCGTGAATTTCCCTATTTATCCAGACTTTCTTTTCCTTTCGGCGACGAAATTCGGTAGCCCACTTTCATTTGGATGCTACCTCCAAAATCAAAGGTTCGTTCATCTTTAGAAGCCAGCAAAGCAGCAACATTAAATTCACTGGAAAAGCCCAGTTCAATGATCAATCGACTCTGGAAAACCTTCTTGAACCCTACGGTAGCCCCCAATCCAGTCCAAAGGCTTTGTTTGTGCTGGGGTTTCCTGCCAAATGTTTGCTCATAGGCTATCTCATAATCTGGGTCCCGCTTTATCTCAAATTTTTCATTGAAATAGCCACCATAAAACCAGCGGTCGCCATTAGCGCGTTTAGAGGGATAATATTTACCCATAACGGAGACATGCCCAACATTTTGGCTATAGGACTGATATTCAACCTCAAGAGGTGATGTGTCATTGAAAAAACCAATTTTACCCCATTCGTACCCAAAACCCAATTCAACGCCAAAATGTTTGCTTGGGGTAGCTTCGTAGGATAAATTGGCGGTGCGGAGAAACCCTCGGAACAGGTCCACTTTGAGATCGTGACGTACTTGTGAAAATGCGAGGATCGGGGAAAAAAGCAGGACAATTAGAAGGTTCTTTTTCATGGAATGTTATTTTTGGGTTTTGACTAAGTATTGACAAAAAAGGTTGTCTCCATGTCTATTTGGTGTTTCTTTTACTTCAACGGGCAGTTTGGCTAAATACTTGCTACGACAAAAGGCCCCTTCAATACCTTCGCACTTCCAAAATAGTCACCACACTCTCATACATGAAAGGTATTATCCTCGCCGGCGGCCTCGGCACGCGCCTCTACCCACTCACCCTCGCCGTGAGCAAACAACTCATGCCGGTGTACGATAAACCGATGATATACTACCCGCTCAGTACCCTGATGCTGGCCGGTATTCGGGAAGTTCTGATCATTTCTACCCCGCAGGATTTACCCAAATTCCGGCAGCTGTTTGGCGATGGAGCAGAGCTGGGCATGCAATTTTCCTATGTGGAGCAGCATGTACCCAACGGACTTGCCCAGGCCTTTGTGCTTGGCGCTGATTTTATTGGCCAGGATCCCGTTTCTCTGATTCTTGGCGACAATATTTTCTATGGAGCCGGCCTGGGCGACATGGTTCGTTCCTGCGCGCAACCGGAGGGTGGGATCATTTTTGCCTACCAGGTAGCCGATCCTGAGCGATATGGCGTAGTGGAGTTCGACCGCAATTTCAAGGCCCTTAGCATAGAGGAAAAACCGGCCAATCCGAAAAGTCATTATGCCGTACCGGGACTGTATTTTTACGACAATCAGGTGGTGGAGATAGCCAAAAACCTCCAGCCCAGCCCTCGGGGCGAATACGAAATAACAGATGTAAACAGGAACTACCTGGCTGAAGGTCGCCTCGAAGTGCGCGTGATGGGTCGCGGATATGCCTGGCTGGATACCGGCACCCACGAATCACTCATGCAGGCCGGACAGTTCGTTCAAGCCATTGAAGACCGCCAGGGACTTAAAATCGGATGCATCGAAGAGGCCGCCTGGGAAATGGGCTTCATCAACGACGAAAGCCTTGAGCGCCTTGCACACAAATACCTGAAAAGCGGGT
>JADZFI010000184.1 GCA_020850025.1 Saprospiraceae bacterium | reverse complement strand
TTCGTTCCAGGCCAGGGAATCGAGAACAAGGGTATCTTCAACAATGCCAGCCCGCAAGCCAAACTGTTGGGCATTCCTCAACTGAAGCCGGAAAAATCCACCAACTTCACAGCGGGTGTCGGCGTGAAACCCAACAACAACCTGAACATTACCGTAGACTACTATAACATTGCTGTTGACGACCGCATCATTCTTGGCTCCGAAATCACCGGCACCGGCGATCCAAACAATGCACTCGACCAGGTGCTCACTGCCAATGGCATCGTTGCCGCCAGCTTCTTTACCAACGGTATCAATACCCGCACCAGCGGTATCGACATGGTAGTGAGCTACCGCAACGTACAGGCCGGAAAAGGTAAAATGGGCTTTAACCTGGCGGCCAACTATGTATTGTTCAACAAACTTTCCGGCGCCAAAAGTGTGAGCGACTATGAAGAAACCGACGGAAAAGATAGCAACTATGAAAACTATGTCAGCGCGCCAAACGGCGACGTTATCAATCCAAAGCTGATTGGAGATGCCGGCAAGAGTGTGTTCGACTTCACACAGGAGGCCTTGCTGCTCAGCTCTCGTCCGCAGTACAAAGCCATTCTCGGTGTTGATTACGCTGTGGGTAAATTCAATTTTGCGCTCAACAACACCTTGTTTGGCCCTACTACTTTCCGCCAAACCGGTTTGGACCAGAACCTGAAAACGGTATTTAAACCAGCTGTGGTAACGGATCTGAGCTTCAACTACCAGATTTCCAAAACCCTGAGCTTTGGCATCAACGCCAACAACCTGCTCAATGTGTTGCCGAAATGGGAGTTGAAAGCGCGCAACTCAGCTGGCGAAGCCATCCTGGCCGACCCAGCACAGGTTAAAACACAGTCCAACCTGATCACCTTCAACCAGCGCTACGCCATTGTCACCTACGACGGCTCTCAGTTCAGCCAGTTGGGCACTACCTTGGCCGCAAATTTGACCGTGAGATTCTAGGGAATGTCCAATATCCAATGTCCAATTTCGAATGTCCAAGTGGGCGGGTGTCTGGCATCAGCACCTTAGTTGAAGTTGGACAAGCCTCTTAGGAGGGATATTGTTAAAAAAATGCCGGCGGGACCTGGGTCTCGCCGGCGTTTTTTTATGTGGCTATGAGAGGGCATCCCGGCCTCGCAAGAGGCCAAACATTTGTAGCACAAATGCCAAAACACATCCCGGCCTCGCAAGAGGCCAAACGTTTCTAAATGGTAATAACCCCTGAAAGCCTGTAAATCAAGCTCTGATTGTCGCCATTTTCCAGTAGGGTTACATCAGACTGCAATTTCAAACTATGCTTATTAAAATAATGAGATAATCCGAAGACATACTCCTTTTGTGCGTTCATTGCCGAAGCCACCTTTTTATCCGGGGTAATCTGAGCATACCTAATGGCTATCTCATCGGTTTTAGTAACAAAATAGCCGGATTGCATCATAAAAGTAGTGCCGGAAATAACATAGTTAACCTGGGTTTCATCCTTTTTATTGGTAATTATACCTGTATTGGCATTCCTGTTGTACCACTCTGATTCAAAAGAAAAACCTTTGTATTTAAAAAACAAATCAGCGCCAAAATATTGAATATCAGCTATTTCTGAATTATACAAAAAGTCTCCAAGTTGTCCCATTGTCCTGGTGGCGTCGTTGTTAAAGCTGTAAACGCCCGCTATGGAAAGCTTGGGTTTTGTTTCTCTTTCAATATCGGCTTCGATATAGTCTCCGTTTTTAGAGAATTCCCCGAAAGGCAAAAATTCCAGTCTTGCAGAATAGCAAAGCTTGCCGTTTCTGTCAGATACAATTCGCCCTTCGCCGCTGGATATGGCTAGGGTAGATTTTAAAACAGACTTGTTGATTTTGAAATTAGTGTACAGCCAAACCCCTTTGTCGCGGTCTAATGTGAAATTGTTGTTCGATATGGAACGTTCCACCAATTGAAGGTTTGCAGAGGACACCTGCCTTTGTCTGTTTCCTGGCAGTTTCGTCTGCCCAAAACCGATACGAAGCCAACGATTTGCCTTGTAGAAAATCATGGCGTCTCTCAGTATTAAATTGTTTGGAGAGGAGCTATTGGCAGCGGTAATGTCTCCATGGGCAAATCCTAATTGGATGCGGTAGGAAAAATTGGGATTAAAGGCATTGCCCTGAATATTCAAACGACATCTTCGAAGTAAAAAGTCTGCGCCATTGGTTTCGTTTGTTAGGTCTCTCCTGGCCTCAAACATACTTTGGACGCGCCCTCCAATGGCCATGGTAAAGGATGAATCGGCAGAAGTGAATTGAATTCCTTTGCCAAATTCCATTTTTGAGGCAGGAGAACCTTGCGCAAAAGCGCTTTTGCTAGATGTTAGGAAGCAAATAGCAATTAAACACAATATTTTTGGATACTTCATTGAAAATGGGACAGTCACATCACTTACACACTGCCCGTGTCAGTGTTGATTGTTTTCCAGGGTCAAAGTTATGCAATGGCCAACGTGGTCGCTTAAATTTTTGTCGGTGGCTGGAGGGGTGATGCGCAATATCCCCTAACATATTAATAAAATTTATACACAAGATGTAATAGTTGCTGATGTTCTGCAAATTTGATAGATGTGATCAGTGGGATATTCCATCCCCGCTCGTTGAAATGCTCCCGATTACCCACAAAATGATCGTGAGAATGGCAATTCCGTATTTTTGTTATCCCAGGCACAGCACCCCGGGGCGTAGCCCCCTCAACGTCGGTAGCCCAGGCGACAGGACGAAATCCCCCTGCCGCATCGCGGCAAAACAACGGTGGAATGAGGCATTCACACATCACATAACTCCACCGCCTTCGCCAGCGATGCCAACCTGTCCGGCGCAGTAGGAATAAACTCCTGGGCCACATATCCTTTGAAGCCGGTTTCCACGATGGCTCGCATGATGGCCGGGTAGTACAGCTCCTGGGTTTCGTCAATTTCATTGCGGCCCGGCACCCCGGCCGTATGGTAGTGGCCAAAATAAACATGACCTTCGCGGATGGTGCGGATCACATCGCCCTCATTGATCTGCATGTGGTAGATATCATACAGCAGCTTGAAATTCTCCGAGCCTAATTGTTTGCACAGCTCAATACCCCAGGCAGATTTGTCGCACATGTAATCCTTGTGGTCCACCTTGGAGTTGAACAATTCCATTTGCAGCACCACCCCGTGTTTTTCGGCCAGGGGGAGCAGCTTTTTCAGCCCGGTGACGCAGTTTTTCAGGCCTGTTTCGTCGTCCATGCCGTTTCGATTACCGCTGAAGCAGATGAGGTTTTTATACCCGGCCTTGCCCACCAGCGGGATCATTTCTGAGTAATTTTTCAGCAGTTGCTCGTGGTATTGCGGGTCGTTGAAACCCTTGGTGAGGCCAATTTCCGCGCCGTTGCACATGGAGGAGTCCAGGCCGTGTTTTTTCAACACCTCCCACTCCTTAGGGCCAATCAGGTCAATGGCAGAAAGCCCGATCTGTTTGCCGAAAATACAGAGTTCTTCCAGGGGCATGTCGCCATAGGTCCAGCGACAAACGGAATGGCGGATATTGCCTTTGCGGAGGATAGGCATGGCGGTCATGGTTTCAGCAGAAAAAGCTGGTCGGGCAAGCATGGCGGCAGTGCCGGCAGCCAGGGTTTTGAGTACGCGGCGACGAGTGGGCATGGTGGATATTTTGAGGGCAAAGTACGTTTTTTTTCACCGCGGAGGCGCGGAGACGCAGAGAGGAGGCGCACGTCTCCGTGCCTCCGCGGTAAAACAAAAACGCTCTGCGCCTCCGTGCCTCAGCGGTAAAAAAATAACGCTCTGCGCCTCCGCGTCTCTGCGGTAAAACAAAAACACTCTGCGCCTCCGCGTCTCTGCGGTAAAACAAAAACA
Source organism: Saprospiraceae bacterium (assembly GCA_020850025.1). Lineage (GTDB taxonomy): Bacteria > Bacteroidota > Bacteroidia > Chitinophagales > Saprospiraceae > M3007. The sequence continues at coordinate 13,918 of JADZFI010000184.1, read as the reverse complement.
CTCCGCGTCTCTGCGGTAAAACAAAAACGCCCTGCGCCTCCGCGTCTCTACGGTGAAAAATCAATGTGGCGTCCCCGGCAACCGCACCGTAAACTCCGTCCCCACACCCACCCGGCTGTTCACTTCAATCTGTCCATGATGCAGGCGCACCACACCGGCCACATAGCTAAGTCCCAGACCGTGTCCTTTCACATCGTGTACATCGCCGGTAGGCACGCGGAAAAACTTGTCGAAAATCCGGTCCAGGTACTCGGCCGGAATGCCTCTGCCCCGATCCCGCACCTGCAAGGTGAGCTGCTGTTCGGAATGTGCCAGCGCCACCTCAATCTGCGGGGACTCCGCACTGTATTTCAGGGCATTTTCCAGTAAATTATACAATACACTGATCAGATGAAGTCGGTCGCCCTGCAGGTTGAAATGCTGACCGGAAACCGTGAGCTTTACCTCGGCGCGGTATTTTTCAAACTGCAGCTTCATGGCCTCCAGCACCTCTTCCACCAGGACGAGAAAGTCGATGGGCTCGGTTTTAAGCTCCGGTTCGCCCTGTTCAAAGAGCGACATCCGCAGTACCTTATCCACCAGCAGGGAGAGCCGGTTGAGCTCCAGCTGACTGATGGCCAGGTATTCACGGGTGCGCTCGGGGTTTTGCAGCGCATCGAAGTGTTGCATGGCTTCAATGGCCACGCTGACGGTGGAAATGGGCGTTTTGAGCTCATGCGTCATGTTTCGGATGAACTCGTTTTTGATCTCCGTGAGCCGCATTTGTTTGCGCAAGCTTTGATACACAAACAAAAACGCCAGCCCGACAGATGCCAGAAGCATCAAGGCAAACAGTCCCTGAGGGACCATTTTCCGAAAAATATACCCGTCATACCCACTGATCACTACCTTGTAACGCTCACCGTTCACCACATCGGCATATTGTCCGGCCACAAAGGCATTTCCGGCAGGGAGGCTGTCGGCCAACGACTGAATCTGCCAGGCAACCGGAATTTCGGCGCGCTCCATGACAGCGCCGAAATTGGTTTCAAGCGCTTCCCGAACACGGAGAGGCGAGGTATCCAGCCCCGGAACCAACAAGCTGTCGGACCCCACAAATACCGATAGCGCTCCGGAAATCTCTGCCTCTTCAGGCGTTTGGCTACGGTTCACCATGATTCTCATGTCTTTCAGCTTTTCGCTTCGAAATTCCTGAATGTCGTGCGTCACAATGGCCTTTTCCTGTACAAAAGCAAACACCCGGGCGGAGTCCTTTACCGGAGGCGGCAGGCGCAGGGTGATCTGCACGGAACGGTCTCCATCCCGGCCGTCCCAGTGCCGCACCAGCAGTTGGTCAAACATCCTGCTTTCAATACCTCTTACAGCATTTACAAAGAGCAGACTGGTTTCCCGGCGCAGCGTCTCCTGTTCATCTTTCCAGGTTTTATGCAAAAAAAGCCACAGGAACACCCCGAGCAGGATCATGCCCAGGGAGAGCAACAAAATGGCAATATGGTGTCGTTGGCGAAACATCTGCCCCAAAGGTAAGTGGGATTACAAGCCAGAAAACAGGCTTTAACCTTAATTAAGGTTGTATCAAGGTTGGTTAACCCAGGACCGTTGGACCTTTGCGGTGGAGTACATGAGGGTACTCACTCACTCACTCACTCAATATGAAAAAACTCTTCTTCCTCCTGCTTTTCGCCCCTCTCCTGAGCTTCGCTCAAAACACGGAGGGCGCCGTAACCTACACAGAAACCATTAAATTGAAAATTGACGTGCCTGAAGGCATGGACGAAGCTGAATTCCGCAAGATGGTGCCTGCGGAGCAAAAAGTATCCAAATTGCTCGTTTTCAAAGCCAGCGAGTGCTTATACACCGATGCTCCGGAGCAAAAACCGGGCGGAACGGATGTCGCCTTCAACTCCGATACCGAAGATGGAGGCGAGGTGCGCATGGATTTCAAAGTGCAGCGCCCGGACAACAAGCAATATCGCGACCTCGAAAACGGCAAACGCATTGAAAGCACCGAGTTTTTCGGCCGCTTTTTCCTCATCAAAGAGGAGCCCAGGCGCATGAAGTGGAAAGTTACCGCCGAGCAGAAAAAAATTGCCGGCTATCAGTGCCAGAAAGCCCTGCTGCAGGACACTTCCCGACAGGTTGAGGCCTGGTTCACCACCCAAATTCCGGTTTCTGCCGGCCCCGGCGAATTTGCCGATCTGCCCGGCCTGATCCTCGAACTCAGCATGGCCGGCGGCGACCGCACCGTGGTGGCCGACAAAGTGGAACTGAAACCCCTGGATGCCAAAATGATCGAGCAGCCGAGCAAAGGCAAAACCGTGACGCGCGAAGAATTCAACAAAATCCGCGATGAAAAACTCAGGGAAATGGGCGCCGAACCCGGCGGCGGCGGTACAATGAAGGTGATTATCAGGAATTAGGTCTGGACGATGGACTGTTGGACTATGGACTGTTAGACAATGGACATTGGACTGTTTGACAATGGACTTGGGCTCGGTGAAGCCGGGATGATCATTTACCTCGAGCGCAAGTCCATCGTCCATTGTCTAACAGTCCAACATCCAAAAAATTAAGCTATGAAACACAAATTTTGCATTACACTCTTCTTCCTCGCTCCGCTTTGGCTGTGGGCGCAAAACAATCAGCTGACAGGTGTGGTAACCGACACCTCGGGTATGGCGCTTCCGGCGGCCAATGTGGTGTTGCTGGATGCCAAAGACTCTTTGTTTGTGGTGTACGGCCTCACAGATGCGCAGGGGCAATTCCTGCTCAAACGCGTGGATCCCGGCCAATATCTGCTGCAGGTAAGCTATCTGGGGCATCAGCATTATTGGCAATCCGTACAGGTGCAGCCCGGACAAGGCAAAACCGACCTGGGCAATATCCGGCTCCTGCCGGCTTCCATGCTGCTGAACGATGTGGAGGTCACCGCCGAGCGCGTGCCGCTGACCATGAGCAAAGACACGCTGGAATACAACGCCGCAGCCTTTAAAACCCAGCCGGGCGCGGTAGTGGAAGACCTGCTCAAAAAACTGCCCGGCATCCAGGTGCAGCCCGACGGCACCATTAAAGCCCAGGGCAAAACCGTGCAGAACGTGCTGGTGGAGGGCAAGGAATTCTTTGGCAACGACCCCAAAATTGCCACTAAAAACCTGCCGGCCGACGCCGTGAACAAGGTGCAGGTGTTTGATAAAAAATCGGAAGCAGCCGAGTTTACCGGCATCGAGGATGGTCGGGATGAACGCACCATCAATCTGAAGTTGAAGGACGACAAAAAACAGGGCTATTTCGGCAAGGCCAATATCGGAGCCGGAACGGAAGGCCGCTATGAAGGCAATTTCAACGTCAACCGTTTTGGCCGGAAAACCCAGATGTCGGCCCTGGGAATGGCGAATAACAACAACAACCAGGCATTTTCCTTCAACGATTACATCAATTTCATGGGTGGTTTGGGCAACTTCATGAGCGGTGGCAGTGGCGGCGGAAGGGTGCGGTTGTCGTTCAACATCGAAGACGGCGGCGTACCTATGGGCCCGGGGCTGGACCGCGGTTTTACGGAGAGCTGGGCTGGCGGCGCCAACCTGAACACCGATTTTTCCAAAAACACCTCCCTGAGCGCCAATTACTTCTACAACCGACTGGAAAACGAACTGGAACGCAGCAGCAACCGGATCAACACCCTGGGCGACAACGTTTTCAACTCCTATGAAACCGAAGACCGACTGAACAGGAATGCCAACCACCGGCTGAATCTTACCCTGAAACACAAGCTGGATTCGGCGCAAAATTTTACGTTCCGCTCCAGACTGAGCATGAACGGCGGGCTGTTCCAAAGTCTGGGACAAAGCCAAACCAACGACATAAACGATGCGCCTGAAAACCGCGGAACCCGCGATTACTACGCCGATGGCCAAACCTACCGGGGCGACGCCAGCCTGACCTGGCGCCGGCGTTTCGGGAAAAAGGGTCGGGCCCTGGTGGCCAATGCCTCTGCCAACTTCGGCAACGATGCGCGCAACGGCAACCTGAACGCATTGAATGAATTTCTGCAGCAAACTCCGCCGGGAAGTTTTTCGGTAAACCAACGCCAGGCCTATTCCGATAACGCCAACAACTACGGCGGCTACCTGTCGTACACCGAGCCTTTGGGTAAGCGCCGCTATCTGGAAACCCGCATAGAACACCAGGAATTTGCTAATAATACGGCGAAAAACTTCTATGATCGCATCACTACCCCCACACCCGGCGAAGTGTTCAACCCCCTGTTGAGCAGCGAATTCCGGCGCGGCTACCGGTACGATCGCGCAGGATTAACCCTGAAGCAGAACCGGGAAAAATACAATCTGAACATTGGCGCGGCTCTCCAGCATGCACAACTGGATGGACGGATTACAGGGCAGGAAAACCCCATTCAACTTGCCTTCACCAGAGTGCTGCCAAGCGCTTACTTCAACTACGACCTGAAGACCTCCCGGCATTTCAACCTGGAATACAACACCAGCCTGCGCGAACCAACCCTGGAACAACTGCAACCCGCCGTGGATAACTCCGATCCGCTCAATATTTATACCGGCAATCCGGACCTTAAACCCGAGTATGCTCACAATTTGATGACCAGCTTCATGGACTTCGATCAGTTTACCATGAGCAGTTTTTTTGTGTCGCTGAGCAGCACCTACACCACCAACCGAATCACCAATTCGGCCATGGTAGACAGCCTGTTCCGGCGCAGCATCCGGCCGGTGAATGTGAAACAGGACCTTGCCCTGACGGCCTACACGAGTTACAACACCCCCATCAGGCCCATCAAAATGAACTTTAGTGTGCGCCTAAGCAATACTTACAACCGCGGCATTTTATTCGTCAACGACATTGAAAACAACACAGACCGCTGGCTGAACAACCTGGAGGTGTCGTTCGATAACCGCCGGAAAACGAAAACCGACTGGACCATTGGCGCCGAAATTTCCCGCAACAGCACCCGTTATTCCGTGAGCACCTCGCTGAATCAGGATTTCATCAACCAGCGTTATTTTGGAGAGTTTACGGTGTTTCCCACCAAAAAATGGGCTGTTGGAACGGGTCTCGACTGTACGGTGTATTCCGCAGAAGCCTTTGGCGAACAACGCACCGTGCCGCTCTGGAGGGCCAGCATTACCCGCTATGTGCTGAAAAACAACAAGGGCCAGATCAAACTCTCTGCAGCCGATCTGCTCAACCGCAACATCGGGATCAGCCGCAGCAGCCAATTCAACTACCTGGAAGAAGAGCGGGTGCGTAATTTAGCCCGGTATTTCATGCTCAGCTTCTCCTATTCTTTGGCGGGATTCAAGCATGAAAAAGACGCCATCGAGATCCGTATGTAAAGGCGCGAAGTGAATGCCTTAAAAGTAATTTTTTACCGCAGAGGCGGAGAGACGCAGAGGTGTAACAATTTGATTATCAACAACTCTGCGACTCTGCGCCTCTGCGGTAAATATAAAAATGCGACTTCTGAGACACCCATCGTGTCCTCGCGCCTTAGCGCCTTTGTGTCACCCTTCGTGCCTTATCAACAACTTTGCGCCTTTAAAATGAGGGTACTGTATGTAGAAGACGAGCCTTTCCTCGGCAAAATAGTTCAGGAAAGCCTGGAAAGTCGCCAGTTTGTGGTGCGTTGGGTGACCGATGGCGCTGAGGTGATGGCGGCTTTTGCCGACTTTCAGCCGGATGTATGTGTGATGGATGTAATGCTGCCGCACCGCGACGGATTTTCTTTGAGCCGCGAAATCAGGGCGCTGGATCCGAAAATGCCGATCATTTTCCTCACTGCCAAAAACCAGACGGAGGACGTGCTGCAGGGTTTTGAATCCGGCGGGAACGATTACCTGCGCAAGCCGTTCAGCCAGGAAGAACTGATCGTGCGGATCAAAAATCTGGTGAACCTAACCCGCGGCATGGCTGCGTTCCCTGATAAAACCGCTGAGGGAATTCAGTTGGGGCGTTACCGGTTCCTGCCTGAGCGACAGGAATTACAACTTGATGGAGCGTTGCATCGCCAACTTTCGCACCGCGAATCGCAATTGCTGGAGATGCTTGCCGGCCGGCCCAATGCCATTGTGGAACGCCGCGATATCCTGCAACAGATCTGGGGCCACGACTCCATTTTTAACTCCCGAAACCTGGATGTGTACATCACCCGTATGCGGGAATACCTGAAAGAAGATGCCACGGTGCAGATCTTGACTTTGAAGGGCGTTGGGTACCGGGTGGTATGCAGTGGATAACCTTTGCTTACAAGCCCCGTCTTTTCACCTCTTCCCGCACCATTTTGAGCTCCCGGCCAGCATCGCCGGTTACGGAGGTATTCTCCTGGGCCCGACGGATGAGGTAGGGAATCACCTCTTTCACCTGGCCATATGGCAGGTATTTGGCCACCCGGAAACCTGCTTCGGCAAGGTTGAAGGTGAGGTTGTCGCTCATACCATATAGCTGGCTGAAGAGCGTATTCGGGTGGTTATGTGCAATGCCTTTTTTATCCATCAGATCCACCATAAGCTGGGCACTGTCGGCATTATGACTGGCATTGCAGACGGCCATGGTGTCCAGATGGTCAATGCAAAAACGCAACGCGGTATTGTAAAGATCGTCGGTAGAAGCCTTGTCAGGATTGATAGGATCCGGATAGCCCATTTCCCTGGCCCGGGCGCGTTCTTTATCCATGTAAGCGCCGCGCACCAGCTTGGCCCCGAGCAGGAAGCCTTCCTTCCGGGCGCGGTCGTAACTCTCGGTCAGGAAATTGAGTCGGTCGTGGCGGTACATCTGGAAGGTATTGTACACCACCACCTGTTTTTTATTGTAGCGGCGCATCATGAGCCACACGAGGTGGTCGATAGCATCCTGGATCCAGCTTTCTTCTGCGTCAATAAACACCGCCACACCTTTGGTGGAAGCGTGATAGCAGATGGCATCCAGGCGTTTGAGCGCGTTGCGGTACTCAGACAGCTCCTCGCGGGTGAGCGTCTCGGCCGATTGCATGCGCTCCAGCAACCCGAAGCGGATGAGTCCGGTCACTTTGGTGCTGATCACCGGGATGCTTTTTACCGAACGAGCGGCGAAATCGATGGCCCGGATGTTCTCGTTCATGGTATGGTTGAAATCGAGTTCCGTTTCCTTGGCTTCTGCGCCGTAGTCCAGAATGGTCAGCGTTTTAAATTCCGCCAGTCGCTCAATGCTGGGCTGACTGTCGAGCAGGGTAGTGCCGCCCACGAACTGGGAAAAAACCGTTTTTCTAACTGCCCACTCCGAAAGCGGAATTCCGTTTTCCACCGCCCAAAGGGCAAGTGCGGAGCCATACTTCACCAGCCAGGGTTTATTCATTAAATTGAACAGCCAGGCAGACTTTTTGAGTTCGCTATCGGTAAGGTGTGCGAATGCAACTTGCGTATTGGTAAAGTCAATTTTAGACATGGTTAAGGCAGATTATTTATCAACGATTACTGTTGCCAGATGTCCCAGGCCGCCTCTGCTTGCAACTCCAGCATTTCCAGCCCGTTTTTAATGGTACAGCCCCGTTGTTTGGCTTCGTGCAAAAGTAGCGTTTCGGCGGGATTGTAAATCAAATCAAAGACGAACATCCCAGTTTGAAATAATTCTACAGGAAACGGCGGCATTTCGTGAACATCCGGATAGGTACCCAATGGGGTGGTGTTCACAATAAGACGGCAGGTTGAAACTTCCTTTTCAAGATCGGAATAGCCTGTTTCCCGTGGGGAAGAGGGCTTTCTGGACACCAGGTGATACGGCACTCCGAGCCGATCCAGCACATAGGCCACCGCCTTGGAAGCGCCGCCGGTACCCAGGATCAGGGCGCTGCCTAGTTCCGGATGCCAGCCGCTCATGCTAAGGAGCGAGCGCTCAAACCCGATCACGTCTGTATTGTACCCTTTGAGTTGTTGCCCCGGGAGTATCCTGATGCAATTCACTGCCCCGACATGGCTTGCAGTGGCATCCATTTGATGCAAAAAGGGGATCACCTGTTCTTTGTACGGGATGGTCACATTCAGCCCGCAAAGATCCGGGTGCTGCGCCAGCAAATCGGGCAATTTGCCCACACTTTCCAGGGGAAAAAGCTCATAACAGGCATCAGAAATGCCTTCCCGACGGAATTTTTCGGTAAAATATCCTTTTGAGAATGAATGGCCCAGCGGCCAACCTATGAGTCCGTAGCGGCGCATGGCCTGGTTAATACTGTTTGATGCCGGTCACGTAATACATGTCCATCGTGCCCTTGTTTTTCGCCGGAATTTTGCCACGGTGCTGCCATTCGAACTCATACTTGGCCAGCCAATAAGTATCCTCACTTACGTTGACACGGCCGGTTTCGCACTGTTCTTCCAGTCGGGCAGCAATATTCACGGTGTCGCCCCAGATATCGTAGGCAAATTTCTTGGCGCCCACCACGCCGGCTACCACCGGGCCGGTGTGGATACCCACCCTTGCATCGAAATACGGAAGGCCCTGACTCATGCGCTCCGCTTTCAGGCCCAGCAGGAAATCCTGCATTTCCAGGGCAGCTTTCACCATGTCTGACGGACTGGCGTTCTGATCGGAAAGGCCGCTGGCGCAGATGTAGGCATCGCCTACGGTTTTGATTTTTTCAATGCGGTACCGGCTGATGATGTGATCGAAATTGGAAAAACAGAGATCCAGTTCTTCCACGAGGCGTTCCGGACTGAGTTTTTCGGCTACATTGGTGAAGCCTTTGAAATCAATGAACATCACCGTGGCCTGATCGTATTTGCGGGCGGCCACTTTGTTGCGGGTTTTCAGCTCTTCGGCAATAGCCGGTGGCAGGATGTTCAGCAGGAGGCTGTTGGAACGCTTTTGCTCTTCCTCAATGAGGGCATTCTTTTGCGCCAATTCGTTGGCCATGCGCTTTTTAGCCCGGAACCGGAAATAAAACAAAACGGCAAGGAACAGCACAAATACCACCACCAGCGCCAGCACATTGCGCATGTTTTCGCTTTGTTCGCGGAGGAGTTCTGCTTCTGCCAGTCGGGTTTTTTTCTCCTGGATTTCGCGTTCCTGCTGAGCCTTCACAATGGAGTCTATCATCTGGTCCTCGGTCAGGTTTTTTACCCTGAGCGAATACACCCTGGCCGCAGAATCAGCTTTTAGTGCGGTTTGAGACGCCTGGGTGAGCGCAACATCTTTTTCGCTGAGCACCATCTGGGTTTTTTCCTCTACCTCTTTCAGCTGACTTTGATAGGTATTTTGCAGCAATTGAGATTGTCCGGTAGCTGCCGCCAGTTGCTCGCGCAGAGAGCGGTTGTCAGCCTCCGCAGCAGCGAGCTGGTTTTCAAGTTTGCGCAGGGATTCGCCACCGCCGCGCACACCACCGCCAGATTCCTTAAGGTACTTTACCGTTTCAGTGCTCCACTTCAGGGCTTCCTTCAGATCATTTTGCTTCGCGGCAATTTCCTGAAGTTTTTCGGAGCATGTGAGTACCAGATCCCGGAAGCCATAATTGCGGGCCGTATTCCAGGCCCGGTTGTAACGGCCGGAAGCTTCTTTGTAGTTGCGCAGGCGAAATTCTGCTTCTGCAGCCAGTATGGCGGCATCGGCCTCCCGGCGCTTGTCGCCCACCTCTACCGCCAACTGATTGGCGCGCATGGCAAAGTCAGAAGCTTTTCGGGAGTTGTTGGCGGCCAGGGATTTTTCTGCAATCTGGTACGCAAAATTCAATCGTTCCGATTTGGAAGTGGAACGATTGAATTTTGCTTCCAGCTCGCCCACCGATTGTGCAGACAGCAGGTGCAGCCCTAAAAAAAAGAGTACTAAGGCGGTTAGATATCTCATTATCACGGATTCAGGCTTTCTGAGGCGCCATAAAAAACGAAGGTGTCGCGCAACTTGTTATGCACAGCTTGCGAGCGGCTGGCAAATGTCTGATATTATTCTCATATTCAAAAGGATAAAGAACGCATGTCAGGGTTATTCCTTAGTCGGAAACCCGGGAGGATACACTGCCGCTCTTCCACTGCGTAGTGATCATATCGCCGGCATGTAATTCATCGGGGGCAGACACCGACTTCCCGTTTTTCATCGTAATGGTGTACCCTCTTTGCAGCACCTCGTTCGGGTGCAGGCTTTGGCATAGTTGCAGGTATTTATCCAGCATTTGATGTTGCTCATTCAGGTAATGTCTGAGCATCAAAGGGAGTTTTTGGCCAATCAAATCCAGATCGTACGCACTTTGTCTGACCACCGTTCTCGAGGCATACTGCAGGGCGCTGTGTGTACGATCCAGCTCAAGATGTGCAAATTTCAGGGTATTTACAGCCACCTGCTCCAGGGTTTGGGCCGCTTCCAGGACTTCGCCTTCAAAAAACAGGTTGTGCTGCACCAGGAAATCGGCCACTGCCGTGGGCGTTTTCAGGGAGGTGTGCGCCACCATATCCAGCACGCTCTCATCTACTTCGTGGCCAATGCCGGTCAGCAATGGCAGGGGCATGCGGGCTGCTTTTCGGCACAACTCCAGCGAGTCGAAGGTCATCAGATCGAGTCGGGCGCCGCCGCCGCGCACCATCACGGCCACATCGAATTCATCTTTGCGCAGGGCCACCTGATCCAGGGCAGCCATGAGCTCGGCCTCGGCATTTTTGCCCTGTACGGCTGCGGTAAAATACCGGCAATCATAAGCGTAGCCAAAACGGTTGCCCTCCAGGTGCTCCCGGAAATCCTGCAGGCCGGCGGCTGTTTCGCTGCTGATGACGGCAATTCGCTGCACCACCAGCGGCAGGGGAAGCTGCCTGTTCAGCTCCATCAAGCCCTCCTCGCGAAGGGTTTGGATGGTTTGCCGGCGCAATAAATCCAGTTGCCCGAAGGTGTGCGCAGGGTCTATGTCAGTTATATGCAGCTTGAAGCCGTAGCGCTCATGAAATTCCGGCCTTACCAGCATACGCAATTCCAGGCCCTCCTGCAGCAGAGGCAGCAAGCCCTGTGGCATCCGGGCATTAATCTGCCGGAATTCGGAGGCCCAGATGGCCGCCTGCGCCTGGGCAATGACCTCCCCCATACCTTCCTCCTTTTGCACCAGATCGAGGTACCGGTGGCCCCTCGATTCTCCCACCTGCGCCAACTCCGCCACCATCCACACGGGCTGCTGAAAATTCAGCGCCATGATGCGGCGTATGTGCTCGTTGAGCTCGAAAAGACTGAGGGTGTGCATGGAGCGAAGATAAAATATTTATTCTCACTAGTCCTCTGAAAATCAAATCTTTGAGCCGAATAGACAATATTTTTTACAGACGATTTACAATATGTGCTACCCTGCCCCGTCCTCCTATCTACAAGCACATTAAAACTTGGAACTTGAATTGACAACCCGGCAACGCGACAGCAGAATTACCTCCTGGTTTGGCCAGTACGGCCGAAGGGTGCTCTCCTACATACAATCCAGGATACGCGATCTGGAAGTTGCGGAAGACACCGCGCAGGATGTATGGCTTCAGCTTACCCGGCAGGAAGACCTGGATCAGATTGAGGAGGTGGGCAGCTGGCTGTTTGCCGCAGCCCGCAACCGTATCACAGATTACTACCGGAAAAAGAAAACGATTCCGTTCAGCCAGTTACTCGCTGAACCGGATGAAGAGCCGGGAGAGGAAAATGATCAGGACCTGATGCTGGATCAGTGGCTTACCGACTATCTACCGGATACGCTGCTGGAAAGCCGGGAGTTTTGGGACGAGCTGGATCGGGCGTTATCTCTGCTGCCTCCGGAGCAGCGGGAGGTATTTGTGGCGCACGAGCTTCAGGAAGAATCGTTCAAGGACATGGCCGACAGAACTGGAGTGGCGATCAATACCCTTCTTGCGCGCAAGCGGTATGCTGTTCTTAAACTCAGGGAGTATTTCTGGGAAAGGCGTTCGTGAATTTCGTAGTTTCAAAGTGCCAAAGGCAAACAACTCATTGTTTAACAACCAATTAAAAATCACACAAACATGCAATATTCAAAATGGAAATGGGCGGCTAAGGGAATCGCTTTCGGAGCGTTATTCATCACAGCAGGCACCTTTGTAACCATGCTGCTTTGGAACAACCTGGCGGCAGTAATATTCGGATTGCCCGTACTGGGCTTTTTCCAAACCCTCGGATTAATGATTCTCGGCAGGTTGCTGACCGGAGGAATAGGGCCCCGCGGATGGCGCGGGGGCGGCCAGCGCGGTCATTGGATGCGCAAACGCTGGCAAAGTATGAGTCCGGAGCAGCGTGAACAATTCATGCAACGCTGGGGCCAACGCGGCTGGGGGCAGCCCCGGCCGGCAGAAGGGGAACAAATCTAAGACTGCTGCTCCAGCTCTTCCTTCTCCCACTCCTGAAAATAACGTATCGCGTTGATTTTCAGGAGTTTTTCTTGTTCAACCGTATTCCGGGGCGGCATCTCCAAAGCCTGACGATAGTGCGGCCATCCGTCTTCGTCGCGGCCAACGAAATCGAAGTAGCCATCCTGGCTCAACAGCCTGCATACGGCTATATGCATCAGATCCTGTTTTTCCTCTTTGGTAAAGGAGCGCTTCCAACGCCCCAGTTCCTGTATACCGATCAGGAACAACACCGTATTCAAATCGGGCAGTGTCTCCCGGCGCATGGCATCTTTTACCAGATGCTGGGTACGCAGCCATTCAAAATCAAGTTGCCAGTCTTCCATTAGTTTAGGTCATTTAAAGGTCATTTGGGCTATTTGGGGGTCATTTGGGTCATTTAGGGGTCAATTGGGTCATTTTAGGTAATCCAGGTTGCTTGAGGAGTGAGGACAATTCTGTGTAAAATCTGTGCAAACAATCTGTGTAAAATCTGTGCGAACAATCTGTGTAAAATCTGTGCGAAACCATCTGCGTGAAATCTGTGCGAAACCATTTGCGGGGAATCCTACGCCACTCTGGCCAATACCAATGACCTAAATGACTAAAATGACCCCTAAATGACTAAAAATGACCCCTAAATGCCCCAACCACCCCCTAATTCTTTAAAAACTCCGCAATGGGTAAATCCTTCTTGAAATAGGTTTTCAACCCGGAATAAGGCACCAGGAGTGTCTGCCGGCCATATTCAGGGTGAAAAAGGCTGCTGATCTCCAGGCCTTCGCGGCGCAGGGCAAACAAAGGGAAACCTTCCTTGCTCAACCACTCGCGATACTTGGGGTCGCCGGCAAAGCTGGGCAGTTTGGGCATTTCCTTATTGGCCCAGTCGCTCAGGTATTTTTGGGCATTGAAGCCTTTATTGAATAAATCGTCGAGGGTGAGCTCCTTGTTGGTGCGCAAATCGTAGTTGAACGACATGCCCTGCGGCTGAGGGTTCCAGGTGTCTGAAAAAGTGATGTACCCGGAGAACAATTGATCTGTCCAGCTCGCAATTTCCGGCCATGCGCTGGCACGCTGGCGCGCACGGGTAGTGGGGGAAAGGCTCACCTTTTTTTCCTCGAAGTTGGCCTGGCATCGCTCTATCCATTGGTTCACCTGCTCATCGAGCCGGGTGTTGCAGCTCGGGCAGGGTGTGCGCGGGTAAAGCACATCGTAGCTGGTGGCATAATCGGCATATTCATAACAACCCAGCAGGAAATGATCCTTTAGTATGAATTTAAAGCTGCGCTTTTCACCGCTACCCACCCAGTTTACCTCTGTATTCTGCCCGGGTACCATTTTTCCACTTAAAATAGCGGCCAACCGATCGCCGGAACCCAATACCTCCATTTCATACGTTCCATTGGCTTTCATTTCTCCCTTTAGCCGGTACGTGCGACCATCATATTCCACCCACAGGAAACCATCCAGGCCGCCATTGTGGGAGCGAACCAACACCATATCGCAACGAGCGCCATTGAAACGGGTAATGTAACGGCTGCTCCATTTGTTGTCGGAGCAGTTCAGCGTGACGG
>JADZFI010000183.1 GCA_020850025.1 Saprospiraceae bacterium | reverse complement strand
TTGAATTTCTCGTAGAGTTGCTGGTTGGTGGTGCGGTTGAGGTATTCGGTAGCGGCATTATCGGGACCGAGCAATATGTTCGTAGCATCATTGAAGCTCATACCGGTAATGGCGGAAACAAAGATTGGCTTGGCCTCTTTGGCGGCATCTTCAGCTCCGCGGTTCATTTTTTCCAACAATTCGTTCTCCAGATTGCTGAATCCGGGCACGTTTTTGAGCTTATCCGTCACTTTGCGCACATCTGCCGGCAACAGAATTTTGTAAGCGCTTTTGTAATACCCGTCGCGCTGGGAGAGCGCATCTGCGCCTTTGGAGATGCCATTTTTAAGGGCTTCCTTTAAGCCCTGACTGATCTCGGCCAGCGAAGGTTCAGAAAGCGCCTTGGTAGCTACCTCCTGCAAAACATCGCAAGAGGAAAGCGTGAAAGTGGACAGCAATAGCAGGAATAAAAATGATTTTTGCATGTGCGAGTGTTTGAGTGTGCGAGTGTTCGAGTGTTTGAGTTGGCGTTCGGCTTGGGATGGGGTGATGGCTTGGCGCATTAGTGCCTTAGTGTCAAGACTCTTTGCGCCTTGTCCGGTCACTTAAAGCCGGGTTAAAGTTTAAGAACACCGTCTTTCTTCAATAGATCCAGGTATTGCATGCTGCCTTTCTTGTTCAGGTGCATGAAATCGCCAAAAGCTGTTGGATCGGCAAGGGCGGATCGGTAATCATGAACCGGAAGCCCGGTGGCGGCTTCTATCTGTGCCTTTAGCTGATCCAGGTTTTTTACCGTAAATCCCGGAAAATAGGGACTAATGAGCAGGGTTACCTCCCAACCGGAGGCTTTGGCCGCTGAAACGGTTTCTGCAAGTTGCTTGATCAGTTGTGGTTGTATCTCAAGATCGTAGCTGTTTTGGGAAACTTTGGCCGCCAGATCAGGCGCTATTTCCCGGTCCAGCAACCAGTCTTTGTCGGAACGGTGTTGGTAGTACAAAGAACGTTGGAATACCTCGTGGTTATATCTGAACAGGTGTGAAATCTGAGCGCCCCACCAAACCTTGGGCATTTGATGCCTGATCAGGGTATCGAGATGTTTAGAGCGTTCCAGATAAGGCAAAAAACCGGGGAGTAATGACGGATTATCCCGATCACACAGGGTAACGTCGATCAGCATTTGCTGGGATTTGCCGTCCCATTCAAAATTTTTAAGGTCAAGGAAATCCAGCGTCAGGCATTTGGCTGCATTCATAGGCAATCCGTTATAACTCAGATTGCAGGTACTGCGCCCGGTAATTTCTTCAATATACGGCTGATAAAAACACAATCCACGGGAGTTTCCCAGCAAGAGGACATCCGCTGCAGCTTGCCTCCGGTACAGTTTGCCGTACCTGAATTCACTTTGCAATGCTTTGTCGCGCAGGAAATATCCTCCGGTGCGATCTCCGGCAAACAGCAGCAGCAACAGGAGGCCATACCAGAGCAAATGTTTCATATAACAAGCACTTATGCCGCAGCAGTTGCGGTCATAAATTGTTTTTCGTACAACTCCCGGTATTTACCGTTTTCAATCCCCAGCAAGGTTTCGTGAGAACCAAATTCTTTCACTTCGCCCTTGTCGAGCACCAGAATATTGGTGGCCTTGCGAATAGTGCTCAGTCGGTGGGCAATGATGATGCTTGTGCGGCGCGCAATCAGCTTATCTATGGCGTGCTGAATGATGCTTTCCGATTCAGGATCGATGGAGGAAGTGGCTTCGTCCAGAATCAGGATTTCCGGATTGAACACCAATGCCCGCACAAAGGAGATGAGCTGACGCTGTCCCATGGAAAGGGTAGCGCCGCGTTCCATTACCTGATAATGATAGCCCCCCGGGAGTTTTTTAATAAACTTGTGTGCCCCGATCATTTTGGCGGCTTCTATTACCTGCTCCTCCGTGATATTTGGATCGCGCAGGGTGATGTTTTCCAGTACGCTGCCTGAAAACAGGAATACATCTTGCAACACCACCGCAATGTGCCGGCGCAGGGCAAATACATCGTAATCGTGCACCTCGTGTCCGTCTATGCGGATATTTCCTTTTTGAATTTCATAAAAGCGGTTCAACAGACTGATAATGGTGGTCTTCCCGCTTCCGGTACTGCCCACAATAGCCAGGGTTTCTCCCGGATTGATCTTGAAGGAAACATCTCGCAGTTGGGCATCGGTTTCCAGGTTGTCGGAGTACGAAAACCAGACGTTTTCAAAAGCCACCTCGCCTTTGAGTTTTTTCGGCGCCAACTGGCCGGTGTTTTGCACGGTTTCTTTATTCTCCAGCAGTTTGAACACCCGTTCGGCAGCAATCAAACCCATCTGCAGGGTGTTGAACTTATCTGCCAGCATCCGGATCGGGCGGTATAACATACTGATATACAGCGGGAATGCCACCAGGATACCAATTGAAATTTCCTCGCTCAACACCCCACGGGCGCCATACCAAACCATCAGGCCCAGCGACAGGGCTGAGATGATGTCCACCACAGGAAAAAAGATGGCGTAGGCAAAAATGGCTTTAAGGTTGGCGGAAGTGTAATCGTGGTTGATCTTTTTGAACTTATCGGCTTCCCGCGCTTCGGCGTTGAATATCTGCACGATGCGCATACCGCTGATGCGTTCCTGCAGGAAAGCGTTCATGGTTGCGATATGATTGCGCACGTTTTCGAAACTTTTACGCACACTTTCCTTGAACTGATAACTGCCCCAGATGAGCAGCGGGAAAACGGAAAGTACCACCAGCGTCAGTTTCCAGGAGGTGGTAAACATCACGATCAGCACCGCAAATATGGTCATCAGATCGGCCAGAATGGTGACGCTGCCCTCGCTGAAGATGGTATTGATGGCCTCAATGTCATTGATGGTCCTCGTAGTGCTCTGCCCTATTGGCGTTCTGTCGAAGTATTTGAGATTCAGGGAAGTAATGTGGTTGAACACCTTCACGCGGAGGTCGCGTATGGTGGCCTGTCCGAGCCAATCGGCGTGATACAGGAAGAAATACCGGAGAATGACTTCAAGCAGCAGAACGCCCAGGATCAGGCAGGTCATGAACGTGAGGCCGCTCACATCGCCAGGAACGATGTGATCGTCCACCATCCGCTCAATCAATTTAGGGCGCAGTACGGCCAGCGGCGATAGTATGATGGTGAGTGCCACGGTGAACCAGAAGACCTTTTGATAGGGCTTCACCATGCGCATCACCTGCCGGAAGAGCGAGAAATTGAATTTATTAGCCTGATCAGCCATATAGTGCGGGGCAAGAAGGAGGATTCCAAAGCCTCAAACCTTTTTTTGGGCAATAGGTTTCCGGCTTGAGTGTTTTTTTTCGGTTGTTTACAAATCCATCAACACTTTCACCGGACAATGATCGGAATGTACAATATCATTCAGCTGACGGGCGTAAGCGATTTTATCCCTTAAATTGTCTGTAACTATCTGATAATCAATTCTCCATCCCTTGTTTCTTGCCCTTGATCCTGCCCTGAAGCTCCACCAGCTGTATTCCACCATATCGGGATTTTTGTAACGGAATGCGTCGGTAAAACCATTGGCAAGCCAGTTGGTCATCCAGGCGCGCTCTTCCGGCAAAAAGCCCGAGCTATTTTTATTGCCTTTGGGGTCGTGTATGTCTATTTCCTGATGGGCAATGTTCATATCGCCCACAATGATCAGTTTGGGCCGCTCCTTGCGCAAGGCTTCCACCCAGCCGGAAAAATCGTCCAGAAACTGCATTTTGAACGCCTGACGCACATCGCCGGTGGTGCCGGAAGGGAAGTAGCAGTTTAGCAGGGTCCAGTCGCCAAAATCGGTGCGCAGTATCCGGCCTTCACCATCGTAACCCGGCATGCCACAACCCTGGGCTACCAGAGAGGGCGACTTCTTACAAAAGGTAGCCACACCGCTGTAGCCTTTTTTCTCGGCTTCAAACCAATGGTGTTCATAGCCCATGGCTTCCAGTTCCAGCAAGGGCACATCTGAGCGCATGGCTTTGACTTCCTGCAGACAAATAATATCGGGGCTTTCCTGAGCCAGCCATTCCCAGAAACCTTTGGATATGGCAGAACGGATGCCGTTAACGTTGTAGGTGATGATGTTTAGCATAGTTACGGTGGACGGTGGACGGTAGACGGTAGACGGTGGACGGTGGACGGCTTACGGTGGACGGCCCCGGCCAACGGGGGCATGGACGCAGTAGCCGCGTATAGAGGCTATTGGCGACCATGCAAAGTTCAGCGCATTAAATTTTTACTATTTTTTTGCTTATTTGTAAGTCTTTCCCATAAATGCAAACGATATAAAGCCCGGACGGAAAATCTGACAATAAGATTTTTTCCTGTGCGTTTTCTATACTCCTGTTCATTATTACTTTTCCAGTCATATCGCATACGGATATTCCGTAAAAAATATTTGTGTCAATATCTGATACGGAAATCATATCTGCTGTGGGATTCGTAAAGGTACTTATAGCATTTATGTATTTAACGTCGTCAACCGAAGATGATATTTTAGGAATTAAAAAACACCCCGTAACCGCGACCATGTTATTTATATTCGATTGATACCCCTCTCCTATATAAAATATTTTATTTTTCAAGCCCAAAGATTTATCAATTAAAAATACATTTTCATTTGAAACAAATATAGTATATTCTTCTTCTCCGCCAAGTCTGTCATAAATGACAATCATGCCAAAAATATCGTTATTGGCAAACTGGCTCGCGCCAGAAACAATCGCTTTTCCGTCAATGATGCTGATATGATTCCCATAATCAATCAAGCTATCGCTTTCACTATGATATATATTTTGCCAAATAACATTCCCTGAGATGTCAAATTTAGTCGAAACAAATTCGTTAGAAAGCCCAGCAACTTCTACGGAACCAGTGACATAGATATTTTTTGAATCATCCTCATCAAGGGAAAGAGCCCTGTTTCTATTTGTTCCTGAATTTAATGGGTGTTCATAAGCCCACAAGGTGTCTCCCTGTACATCCACCCTCGTCACGTTGTACCCGAAAGCCCTGTTGCCAAAAATTACATCTCCTGTTTTTGAGATATAGTTAAAATCAATCTGATAACCTGAATAGGGTTTTTCGTACTGGGCGATGACGTTTCCCTCAAAATCAACCAGCGTGTTCACAAAATATTTGCTATCGGGTCTGTAATGTGTGGAAAGCAGTTGAATGTGACCAGGCTGGACTCGCATATTCTGGGGGTAGAACACGCCGGAGATTTCCGTTCTCCAAACCACGCTGCCGTCAGCGGTGTCAACCGCCTGAACGAACAGGAAATTCTCGTCGGGTATGGTGTCGTGCCAGTTCATCCCCAGCGTTATCAACCTGCCGTTTGTGGTGTCGATTTCGGAGTGGTAGATATAACTGTCGCCCGATTGGTCAAGGCCAAAGTTGGCCTCCCAGGCTTTCGTGCCGTCCGGGGCGTATTTGACCAATATGGCATCTGCGTCGTAGCCCGGCAGCTCACCATCGTAGTTTTCGCTGACATACACGCTGCCCATGCTGTCCACCGTGAAACCGCCGTAAAAGATTCCGGCGAAACTAGGTTGCGAATTTCGCTTCCACAGCAAATTGCCTGATGTGTCGTACTTGACCAGCGTGAAACCGCCAAGCGGACGTTCGTCGGTCTGATTGGTGAGCATGTAAGTGTTCAGGTATTTGTCAATTGCTATGGTTGGCAATTTCAATTGGATGGATTTTACATATTCGACCGATTGCCAAAGTTGCACGGGTTGATCTTGAGCGGATATGGACGCTAACAAAACAGAACAAAAAAAGAAGAGACTGAGCAATTTCATAGTTTTCAGTTTTTGCAAAACCATAGCGGGCATCCGTCGCATGAGACGAATACCCGCTCTAAAAATTAGAATTTTATTGTTTGCTCACCCGGGCGGTGTGCAGTGATTTCCCGTCGAAGATGGAAATGTTGAGCACGCCCACGGGCAGGTTGGCAAAGCCGCTGAGGTTGACCACGTTGCGCCCTTTCACAAAATTTTGCACGACGGTCTGCAACAAATGCCCCTGCATATCATGCACGAGCAGGTTGCCGTCGAAATCTCGGTCAGCATCGAACAGTACGGTCAACTGGTCGCTCGCCGGGTTGGGCAGGCAAATGATTTTTTGATCGGCCCTCGGCCCGTTGCCTGTCAACTGTCTGTTGTCCCGCTCACCGCCGCTCAGGTTGTTGACGCTGATTTCGAGGCTCGCACCTGTCACGCAACCCCCATCAGAGTTCAAAAAATAGGTTTCCAGAATTGACTTGTCCAAAGTCAGCACTTGGCTCAGGTCGGAGACGTTCTCTTTCGCTCTCAGGGTGACTTTGAATAACGAACCGCCGTTAGTCACTGCCTGAGGGGCAAGGTTTTCGCGCATCCAAACGACACGGATGCCTTCCTCAACGTGGTTCAGGTCGCCGGGCGCATTTTCAGAGGTGGCAAAATCACCGATAGTCCCGTTCGCTTTGCTGATGAATTCAAATTCACCCTTTGGGGCATTGATACCTGTCTGAAATGCCACAACGGATTGAAATCCAAAGCCTTTGACATCCAACTCTATGATATCCCCCTGCTCCACCAAAACATCTGGTACCAGAAGGGCAACTTCGCCCGGGCAGTCTTCCACAAGGCTGTCGGGTAGAACCGGGCCACAGATGTTACCCAGTTTTACCGCGTCGAATCCGTTGCGCAAAGTGTTCGACCGCATCAGGAACGGCCATGTTGGTTCGCAATACTGCGTTGGCACAATGACCTGTGGCCCCATGGCTGGCGCGGTGGTCATGAAGGGGGTGTCGTAGCCAATGCCGTCAAAATCTTCCTGCAAAGCCCCGCCTATAGTCTGCTGCGTCACTACCTCCGGGATGAATCGCCAAGGCTGCGTGTAAGCCGCAAGGGCCGTGTCAATGCCCAGAATCAGTTTTCTGAACAGTAGGATGTCAAATGTCGTGATGGAATTGCTCTTGTTCGCGTCGGCGGCCAACTGCCTGTAGCCGTCGAGCGTGTCTAGTCCAAGAATGGATTTTGAGATACACACAAGATCGTAGGTGGTCAGCCCGCTTAGCCAGTTGTTGTCCAACTTGGTCACATCGCTGCTTCGGAATCGCTTGAGGTCGGCCCTTACCTGTACGTTGAGATTGGAGATGGGCAGTTTTCCGTTGAAGCCACCAGAAGAATTCACGATGGTCTGGGTATAGTCGCCGACATCGGCAGTAGGGATGATGCGAAGGTTCACACGGTCAAGCCCCGTGCTTGTACCCTCTATTTCAACCCTGTCAATAAGGTTGCCGCAAAGGTCTTCCTTATAATAGTCGTTAAGGAAAAAATTGGCGATGTCATCGGCGCGAACGACTTGGCCGGGGGTAAAATTTTGACGGCAAGAACCCGTATAAGACATGATGTTGCGGGCCAACACGTTCATGCTGTCCACGACCAAATCGAAATTGTAGTCGCGGTAGTCGCCCGTGTAGGTGCAGTTGGTGTAGTCCCAGGAACAGCCATTGATACAGGGCGTGTTCGGGTCGCCGTCGAAACACCCGTTCTTGCAAGGCGTGTTCGGGTCGCTGTCCAGGCAACCTGCGATGGTGGCTGATGAAGGGTAGAGGGCGGCTTGGTCAGGATTCTCGTTGCAGCCGGGCGGAGTGTCGGAGATACGGTCGCCAGCAAATGTGTGGTTGGGAATGGGAAAATCTTTACCGATACCACTGATTGAGTCTCGAATTACTAGTTCCCTCCCCCCCTGCTGTTCCGGATGGTCTTGTTGGCCGGGTACTACAGGAACCGAGTATGCCTGCTCAGGTGAAAAAGTATGAAGCAAACCTAGCGTATGGCCCAGTTCGTGGAAGCCCGTCGCGTCGGAGGTGCTGTGAATGCCCCAAGGCATGTAGACAGCTTTGGGTTCTGGGAACCAGGGGAAGGATGCCGACGGTGCCTGCCCCGGCTTGTTGTAGATGTACAGGTTGAGGTAGTTGCGGTTATAGGAGTAGTCCGAAGGGGGCAGAGAGCCGTTGTACAACTGGTTAACGTCGATGTAATTAATGGGGCCGCAGCGAAAAAAATGGAAGTTGTTGGGGCCGCCCGCCATTTTTGCGTTCATGTTGGACAAAAAAGCGTCCATGAAGGCATCGTCGTAGGTGATGCCCCACCCGCTGCCGTCGTTCCTGCGGAACACGGTGACGCGCACAGGGATTTCCCATGTGAGCGCGCCGGACGAAGCGTTCGCAGAGTTGTTGTTGGCCATGGCCGCTGCGACTTCGGCCATTTCCACCTCGGTGGGCGGTGGCGTGTCGCATGGGGTGTACTGGGCTTGCAGGAGCGGCATGGCCGCGAAAAATAAGAGAAGAACCGTAGCCGACAAGCGGTAACGGAAAAAAGGGGGATGATTAAAACCGTTCATAATGAAACTATTTGATTGGTCAAAAATGATGGTTTCGATTTATGTTGATGTATTGACAAGCAGGTGTTCGGTTCTGTTGTCTTTGCGCTGAACGGTTGTTTACCGTCCACCGTAAGCCGTCCACCGTAGGCCGTAAGCCGTCAACCGTCTATCGTTTCAAAAATTTCTTCTATTTCGTCAAATGATTTAACCCCGGTTTGTTCCTCTTCGCTGCCGATTAGACCCAGGCCGGCGAGGTGGTAGGTTTGTAACAATTCCGGCCATACTGCGGCCGGCACATCGGCCTGGAGCAGGGAGGGTTTTAGCTGAAAAAGATTGCGCCAGTACTCCGGATCGGCGGCAAAAAGCGTTTGGATATCCACTCCCGGAGTTGCCTCGAAAAGCAGTACGTCTGAAAGCGCAGCATACTGTTTCAGCGTTTCTGCCGGCAATTCCAGGCCATTTTGGCCAATCCCAATCTGGAGGATGACCTCTACCCCGCCCAGATCAGCCAGCCGGTCGCCATGCGCGACTGCTGATACCTGAACGGCATCCAAACCAAAGAACGCGGCAGATTCCCGTACCACCTCAATGGGCGCCTGAAGGAATTCACCTGCAATTTTTGGGCCTTCCACCCATTCGCGGATGGCTTTCATATACATGGGATCCAGGTAGCCCTCCGTACCTTCTTCCAGGTTAAATCCCAGATAGTTTACTTCCCTGGCAGCGAAGTAGCGGGCATCGGTAAGGTGTGCAATGCGAGAGGCTTTGATGAGTGGCAAGGGTGGATGGGTTTGTTGTACCGGCGGGTTTAGCCGCCGATGTATGGATGGTTTGAATGGTTTGAGGGTTTGAGGGGTTTGAGGGCTAACGATTACCCACAAAA
Organism: Saprospiraceae bacterium; assembly: GCA_020850025.1. Taxonomy (GTDB): domain Bacteria; phylum Bacteroidota; class Bacteroidia; order Chitinophagales; family Saprospiraceae; genus M3007. The sequence continues at coordinate 943 of JADZFI010000183.1, read as the reverse complement.
TGTGGGTGTGTATGGTAAGTCAGATTTTTTGTTATCCCAAGCGCAGCGCCACGGGGCGTAGCCCCTAAACGTTGGTAGCCCAGGTGACAGGACAAGTTCCCCCTGCCGCATCGCGGCAATACATCGGTGGAATGAGTGGCTAATCCTGACGGGTAGTTTGGCATTGGTTCAATAGTTTGGCATTGTTACTTTTCTTTTTGCTTGCCCAAAAAGAAAAGTAACCAAAAGAAAAAAGGCAGTCTTTCCGGCAAAGCCAACGACCTGCGGGGATTGCCTCGCAGACGGCGGGCACCCGGGCAAGGGATGAACGCGTAGTTTAGTCCCCTGATTTGTGGGTAATCAAAAGGTTTGAGGGGTTTGATGGGTTTGGCCGCTGATGTTTGAATGATTCCCGTAGGGGCGACCCTTGTGGTCGCCCTACCTTGTAGTTGCCCATACCCGACCGCGAAGCGGTCAAACATGAATAACAACGGCAAAGTTATGAAGGAGAAGGGAGTTGAATGTGCTTTTTGGCGGTGGGGTTTGCTATCTTTGCGCAAAAATTTGTTTTGAAAAACCGTTCCCTTCTTTGGATTGCGTTGCTGATTTTGGTTGCCTTGGCAATCTGGAAGCTCTACACGAACAAACAACATCTGGATGCTGAGGCACAGCTTTCCAAAATGCAACGAGCTTTTGTACCGGTAGAGGTGGTGGAACCTCAACTGGAAACGCTGGCCAATCATCTTCAGGCGGATGGTATTTTTCTCGCCTCCAAAGAAATGTTTGTCATTTCCGAAACAGCAGGACGCGTGCTGGAAACTTTCAAAAACAAAGGTGAATGGCTGCAGGAAGGGGAGGTTATCGCCAAGGTAGACGATGAGTTGCTGCGCATCGAATTGGAAGCCACCCAGGCCAACCTGGCCAAGTTGCGGAAGGACCGCGAGCGCCTGACCAACCTGATTGA
>JADZFI010000182.1 GCA_020850025.1 Saprospiraceae bacterium | reverse complement strand
TTTCCAACCAGATGAGCCGGGTTTTGCCGGAAAGTACCTCAAGGAGGTTTTCAGGCACACTGGCATCTACATAATGCACTTTAATGCCGAACTTTTCATAAACATGGGTAAATAGTCGAAAAGAACCTCCATAAATATCGTCAACGGCAATGATCTCATCCCCGCTTTCCAATAATTTCAGGACCGCATCAATGGCAGCCAGGCCGGAAGCAAAAGCGAGTCCCTTGCTGCCATTTTCCAACTCGGCAATGAGATTTTCCAGGACCAATCGGGTAGGGTTATTCGACCGGGCATAATCGAATCCTTTGTGAATGCCGGGCGCCTCCTGCACAAAGGTGGCCGTTTGGTATATCGGCACAGAGATGGCCCCGGTGCTGGGATCAATGGGAAGTTGGTGAAGAATTTTGGTGATTTCCTGCATTTTTTCAGTGTTTTTAATGGTAAACCATAAAAACTTACCGAAAAAGCCGGTGCCGGGTATTGAAAATTGCTTGCCTGGGAGGGTGGAACAGAGTCCAAATAAAAATCCCCTCCGGCAAGCCGGAAGGGACCATTTCTTGCGCTCAGAAACAGGCTTTGCCTTCCGACTTATCTATTCTGATGTTTCCATCAGAACGGAATTGGCACCTTAATCGCGTTTGCGCAAAACGCGGTCAGGTTGCCAAGGCTTCAACGGGCCGGTCCCTCTGCCTTTCTGGATAAGTCATCCCTGTGTTACAGGGTGTTTTGTAATGAACTGGCGCAAAGTTGCGAAGGCCGGAACCAATTAAAGAAGGGCTTTTATCCATTTTATGGAAATATTAACGATTGCACCATCGTTGAAGCACCCGATTCGGGTTTGTCAGTGCCTGCGTTGTGTTATTTTTGCCCTTCTTAATCTTAATCTTGCTCATGAAAAAATTATTCCTGATTACCGGTTGTTTCATTCTTACTGCTTCACTTTTTGCCCAAAACAGCCCTTCCTTCTCTTTCAATTTAGAGGACAAACTTGATTTAATTGTCACCCTGTTCGATGCGGATTCCATAACTACAGATGGTGAGGCATTGTGGGAGCCCATAACTTTTGAAGACGAATTGGCGGCCAATGTATCCGATGATGGCTGGATCCATACCCGGTTAGATACCATACTGTTTTATGAAGCTTTGGGTATTAATAAAGCTGTGGCTGTTTTTGAAACATCCCATTACAAGGAAGGGAAACTCGACGACTGTCACAGCTGCGGGGTGTTGCTGAGCATTGCCATATTCGAGAAGAATCTGTTCAATGAATGGGGAATAGAGCGGTTCGACAAGCACTTCACCACCCTGGGCAGTCATGGCTTGGGGGGCGAGGTTGGGTTGGCAAAATTCGGCGAGAATCAAACCTGCCTTAGTTTGGAGATGAGTTGGATGGGCCAGGGTATTTATGCAGAATACATGACCATCATCAACCTGGATAATATGGAAAGGGTGTTTAACCTGACCATCCACGAAGATAATCTGGGTGCGTGGGGGGAGGAGTCAGAGCGCGCCTATTCCTATGATAAAGCCATTCAATTGCTTCCATCCGTGGAAACAGTATCAGGATGGTGGGAGTTTGATCTGGTAACACAGGGAACACAGCCAGACGACGACGTGGAGCGATCCGTTCCTGCCAATATGGTGGAACGGTATGCTTTTAATTGGGATACCGGCACTTATATGAAAGTTTGCCGTTGATCAGTGCTGATTTCTGTGGTGGCCCTGGTGTGGATTTCCATGGCCCTGATGATGAGGAGGTTTGTTTTGCCCACCTCCTCCGTACGTGCTTTTTTCCTTGTCCTTTTCCCGAATTTCTACGAATCCGAATCCAAGTTGAGGGTATTCGCCAAAACCGGTGTAATAGCAAAACTCCATGAGGGGTATTGGCATAGAGATTTCGAAATCATACACAAAACCGCGCAACTGCTGAATCCCGTCTGAATTGGGCTTAAGGTGGATAAGCCTTGACTTTGATTGACCAAACAATCTGAAATTCATGGGGAAAGAAGGATCAAGCAATTTTAAGGCTGCCAGTGATTTGTACAGTTGTGCTGCCTTAAACCTGCGCACCGCATGGGTGAAAAAGCTTACATCGTAATCCGGGTTATCCGGCATTAGGTAAGGATTGGCCAGGGGCTTTTCCTCATCCACATTAGTGACGGAGATAGGAGAACTTGCTTTGAACTGCATTACCTCCTTAAACCCCGGAGGCGGCAGAACCTGCCAGTGTTTTACTTCAAATTTGGCCGGCTGTTGCTCGAAAACGCCAAGAGAAAGGGGCGTTTGCCTGAACAACTGAATGATCTGTTGCTCAAAGGAGGGGTCTATATACGCTGAAAAGGTCAACTTGACCTGATTGCCTTGTAACTTGAACTCTTGCTTCACCTGATCCATCTCATATGGATAAATGGCCAGTGGGCTAAACGTGAAGAGCTTGAATGTTCGGGATGCGAAGTCGAAACCGCGCTTTTGTGCCCAGGTCGACATCTCCGGGCTTGCCATGGACAGGACGCTGAAAACCCAATTAGAGATTTCCGATTGATAGTTGATGGGTATTATGGTTCCCTTCTGGCACGATAGGGTAAATTGTATGCGCATACTTCGCTAAAGATTAAAAGAAGATTAAAGTTTTCCCTGTATAGTTTGAAAATTTCGTTTTCAGCCCGAAAAGTACACAACCCTGTCGGTATTTCAAGAATTTTTTCAATTTTCGAATCAATTACCTTCTCTCTGAATAAAGTTTTGTGGTTACCCACTATCAGAGGTACAATTATCCAATAAATAGCCAGAGCCCAAATACGGCTACCAAAAAATAGGGTACAAGTGATGCCGCCCCGCCATAGTCCTTGGCCAAACGCTGACCAAAAAACAAGGCAAGCAAGGCCAGCCCGGAAATTGCCGGACTTAACAGACCAAAAGTACAACTCCCCAGAAACAGGATGTACAAAAATACGGCTGCGGAAACAAGTCCGGCCAGTAACTCCAGCACGGTAATGACTGGCATCAGAAGCCCGGTTACAGAACGGAGCGGGCTTTGCCTGAAATGATCCTTGAAGTAGGTCAGATTATCCTGGTAATGAAACAACTTATCCAGCCCGGATTGCAGGAAAAGTATGGCAAAAAAGGCCGTAATGAATAACAGCGGGAAGTTTTTAGCAAGCAAGTCCATAACAGCAGGTATTGACAGGCCGCAAGATAATCAACTGGTCAAAAAAATCAGTCGTTGCTGCTGACTTCCGGTTTTTTGTCCACCTTGCCAGTGAGGGCAAGTGGAACACTTTGCATGGAATCAAAATTCGTTAAAACCGAAACGATGCGGTAGAAATCGCCTTCTTTCTGGCCATCATAGCTCACTTTGATAACGCCGGTTTGTCCGGGAGCAACCGGGTTTCGATCCCAATCCGTAACGGTACAATGACAGGTACTCTTTACCTGTAAGATCAATAAATTTTCAGTGCTGACATTTTTAAAGCGGAATTCGCCGGTAACCGGAGCGCCAAATGGTACGTTTCCGGTGGTAATTTGGCGATCCAGCCATTCCACTTTACCCGCATTCTGTGAATTATCTACGGCTTTCAGCGTTTGCGCAGAGAGTCTGGACGACAGTACCAACAATAGGGTAAGGAAAGAAAATCTGAAAAGGTGTTTCATGAATTAAACCGAAAAGTCAGAAAAGTTGATTCAGAGAAAGGAGTGATAAGTCAAAGCGTTTCAATAACCGGGCCTAAATTACAGCAAGTTTAGATTTTCGCTCCAAATAAGCGGACCTTAAAGGTTCCAAGGCTTCTAACCACCAACCAGCCAATCAAGGCGCCCAGTAAACCTCCCATGGTAACATCGATCGGGTAATGCACCCCAACATATACCTGTGAAAAGGCAATGAGAGCAGCCCAGGAGAGGGCAACCGGCTTTACCCAGCGCGCAAGGTTGCCTAAAAAACCGATCAAAAATACCGCTACGGCAAAGTGATTGGCTGCATGACTGGAGGTGAAACTGTATCCACTGCCGCAGGGCACCCGGACGGTAATACTTTCCACCCGCTCCAGGTCGTTACAAGGGCGTAAGCGTTGCACATTTTTTTTAATGATGCTGCTACTGGTAAAATCAGCCAGCCCGGCGGAGAGCACCATCCCGAGGATGATGATCCAGCCCTTCTTTCCAAAGTTTAGCAGGGAAAAGGCCGCTACAAACCAGTACGCAGGCATCCAGAACCATTTTTCACGGCACCAGGGTAGCACGGCATCAAAGAGAGGGTTGGATAGCCCAGTGTTGATCAACTGAAATACCTTAATGTCAAGACGTTGAATTAATTCAAGCATATTTGTTTTTAATCGGCCAAAATTATCAAACATGTTATCAATTTTGACCCCGATTTATCTCAACGGAAACCTCTAGTTAAAAGATAACACCAAAATCAGTTAATATGAGTGATCTGACCATCAATGTTTTGCTGTTGTTAGTAGGTGGCGCATTTGGTTTTTTACTTCAGTGGGTATTGGCAGAACGCCGAGAACACTATGAACTTCGAAGATCTATTGCACCCTTCAGAATTGAAGCATATAGAGCCTTATGGGTATTATGTGACAAATCAAATGTTGAGGAGACGCTGATACACAGGGCTGATGCATTGAAAAAATGGTACCAAGAAGGAGGCTCATACTCAAATTCCTTCTGCAAAGTAAATTAATTTAATTACAATGCACTTGCTAATCGTTGCTGCAACTCCATTTGAAATTGCCCCGTTAAAGACCTGGATTGATGCCCAATTTCAGCAAAAAACAGACAGTGTTTATCAAAATGGCTCCCTGACGGTACAATTGCTGGTCACTGGTGTTGGGGTTACAGCCACCGCTTTTCACCTTGGCTGGCTACTCTCCCGCGAAAAACCCGACTGGGTGATCAATGCCGGTATTGCCGGCGCCTTTTCTCCGAATTTACCCCTGGGAACCGTGGTTCAGGTGGTACAGGAACGCTTTGGTGATCTGGGCGTGGAAGAGTCCGACGGGCGTTTTACCGATGTTGAAGAAATGGGGCTTTGGCCGTATGCCCTGATGTCCAATCCACATCCGCCTCTGCCATCTCTAACCACCTGCAAAGGACTTACGGTTCACAAAGTGCATGGCAGTACCGCTTCTATTGAGCTTATCCGGACAAAATATCCGGATGCCGAAGTTGAGAGTATGGAAGGCGCTGCTTTTTTTTATGCCTGTCTGGCCGCAGGAGCTCACTTTGCCGAAATAAGAAGCATTTCGAATAGGGTAGAGCCGCGCAACCGGGAAGCCTGGGAATTGCCGCTTGCCATCAATAACTTGAACAAGGTGCTCATTCAAATCCTGGAAACTATTCAGCAACAATCTTGACGCTCTCCTGCTTACTCCTGCCGGCAACCAGGTCGATAGTCTGTTCCTTGGCGCCGTCATAGATCATCACCATGGCCGTGTTGGGTTCTGCTTTACCGAAATCGTCGGCATACACCGTGAGGTAATGCACTTTGCCTTCAGGAAGTTCAATGTCGAATTCCTGGGGTTTCAGCGTGAGGTAAATGTGGTCAATCACTTTCTTATCGTTCAGATAAACGGAAATAATATCGCCGTCCTGCACCTGACTGTCCCACAGCTTGACCTTGATTTTCCGGCTTTTTACTTTTAGCTCTTCTCCTACCTCCACTTTTCTACCGCCAATTTGCACGGGGGCGGGTTTGGCAGCAACGGTTGCAGGTTTGGGCTTTGGTTTAGCTGGTTTTGGCGTAGCCGAAGCAATAGGTTTGTTGCGTTCGCAGGGAAGCAAGGCTGTTCCGCTAAATTCAATGTCAAATCCCGGGCCTTTGGTGGTAACATTGCTGACCAAAAGAATATATTTTTCCCCTTTAAGCACATTGAGCGGCGCCAGCCAGGCATTATCGTCGGAGTCGTTACAGCCAGCATCCTCACTCGAATCGGTTTCGCCGTTTCGAAGCCCGGTTTTGCCCAGGCATCTGCTATGAGACGCCCAATCAGAGGGGTCGCCCGCAGCGTTGCACCGAACAATTTTCATGTTCTTGCAACTGCCGTCGAGAGAGCGATACACTACGAAGTCCAGATCATCATCGGCTTTGTGCGGCGTAATGGTAAAGCTAAGAGTACCACTTTCGGCAATATCGAACTTGATCCAGGTGGAGTTTTCTTCTGCCTGCCCTTTGTTTTCGCTGCTCATAAAACAGGCGATAAAATCGGCTTCTGTCCGGTTGGCGCCTTCTCCACCAGCGCTTTGGATGGTCAGCTTTTTCTTTTCACAGATATCCATAGCCGCGACACAATCGGCATGTGCCTGGCCAAATACAGCAAAGGGGGTAACACTATAGATCAGGAACAATCCCAGGAAACGTGACAT
>JADZFI010000181.1 GCA_020850025.1 Saprospiraceae bacterium | reverse complement strand
GCCTAGGCCGTAGCACGCAAGCCGTCCACCGTAAGCCGTCAACCGTCAACCGTAAGCCGTTAAACAAATTTTCCCCTCTTTCATTTCCGGGAGTTCAAACGGGTTGTTGCGGATGAGCCAACAGCCGTCAAGGTCGGCGTAGTTGCACAAGGGCGCGAGGCAGGCTGCGGCCATGATGCCGCAGGAGGTTTCCGTCATGCAGCCCACCATCAGCTTCAATCCCATGCTGCGCGCGGCGGCAGCCATGCGAAATCCTTCGCTGAGCCCGGTGCATTTCATTAGCTTGATGTTCACCCCATGAAAAGCATGGGCAATTTGGGGCAAATCTGCCAGCCGTTGGCAGCTTTCATCGGCAAAAATAGGCAAAAGTGAGCGATCACTCAACCACTGAGAAGAGGCCAAATCGTGCTTTTTAAAGGGTTGTTCAACGATTTTCACCCCATTTTCAGCCAACCAGTGGGTCAGATCCAGCGCTTGCTCCCGATCCGTCCAGCCTTGGTTGGCATCTGCGTAAATGGGCTTGTCGGTCAGCTCCCGAACGGTGCGAATAATGTCCTGATCGTGGTTGGTACCCAGTTTTACCTTAATGATCTGAAAGGCCTGGGCATCCTGAATTTTTTCGCGAAGCACTTCTGGAGTATCTATACCCAGGGTAAAACTGGTGGGCGGCATCAGGTCCGGATTTACGCCCAACAGTTGCCAGAGCGGTGTACGGGTAATGTTTGCCCACAAATTGTGCAGTGCTATGTCTACCGACGCCTTGGCGGCGTTATTTCCAGGAGCCAGGGCATCTATGTTTTCCATAACCCCGGCAATAGATTCCCGGTTAATCTCCCAGTCTGGCGGCAAGTTTTTCAACCATTGCGCTGCTTTTTCCAAAAAAACAGCAGCCGTATCGTGGTTTTCTCCATAATAAGGAGGCATAGCCGCCTCGCCAATTCCTGTGCATCCATTCCACTGCAGGGTGGTGAGCATGGCATTGGTGTGCGTCCGCACTCCGGTTGCCAGCCGGAAAGGATGTTTCAGTTCGAGCAACAAGGGGCGAAATGTGCAAAGCATTCGGAAGATTTTGGACAAAATTGATGCAGTAGGCGCATTTATCCTAATTTTGCAGGACAATGGAAAAGAAAGAACCTTTCAATATCACCGTTAACAACGGCCAGCATGAATTTTCTTTCATGCCGGAAGACGCTAAAAATCTGGATATCGTGCCTGATGGAGCCGGCAAATATCAGATTATCTACCAGGATCGCTCCTACAAAGCGGAATTACTGGACGCAAATTACCTGGAGCGCCAGTTCAGTTTCAAGATCAATGGTATAAAATACACCCTGCATATTGCTGACCATTACGAGCGACTGGTGAAGCAACTGGGACTCCACAACAGCGGCGGGGTTAAGCAAAACACCGTCAAAGCCCCCATGCCGGGGCTGGTATTGAATATCATGGTAGCGCCAGGACAATCTGTGCAAAAAGGCGATACGCTGTTGATTCTGGAAGCCATGAAAATGGAAAATGTGATCAAGGCCGCCGGCGATGGCACAGTCAAAAAGATTGCCACCCAAAAAGGTACGGCAGTAGAAAAAGGCCAATTGTTGCTGGAAATGGAATAACCCTTTTTCAACTGCATAGAGGCCATAACAATCAACAACTATGAAACGCCCTGAAATAATACGTTGGTTCACGGCATCCCTGCTGATATGGCAGTGTGGCGTTTTGCGTTCCCAGGAGGTTCAGATTCAGGAAGAACCCCGGGTTTCGGAAATGATACGACTTTGGACTGCCGCCAATCGGGCAAACCCAAGGATGGAGGGCTGGCGGGTACAGATCATGGCCTCCACCGACCGCAAGCAGGTAGAGGAGGGGCGCAACAAATTTCGACTGGAATATCCCGAGGTTTCTGCTACCGTTGTGCAGGAGCAGCCCTATTATAAACTTCGCATAGGCGCCTTCCGTAGCCGGCAGGAAGCCATGGCCTTTATCCAACAACTGGAAGGCTGGCCTGGCGCCTATCCGGCTAAAGACACAAACATTCATCCAAGAGATTTCATGGAACAATAACGATAGATTTTTTCTATAAAAAAATAGAAAATCTATCAAATCCCCATAGATCAAATCTGCATTATCAGCATGTCGAGCAACTCCGGTTCCCTACAAATTTTCGGCTTCGACCGGCTTGCGCTGGGCCTTTACGCAGCTCTGGTAGCAATAGGCTGGCTGATGATATTTGCAGTGAACTACAATGAAAATGATCCTTATGCCTTCCTGAGCCTGAGTCACACCGCCGGCAAACAATTGGCCTTCATGGGGGTCTGTGCGATACTGATGTTTGTGGTGTTGTTATCAGACTGGACATTTTGGCGCACCCTTGCGCTTCCTTTATATCTTGTTTCCGTTTTGTTGTTACCCGGCACCCTGTTGTTCGGCCGGGAGGTAAACGGGGCCAATGCCTGGTATCATATTGGCGGGTTTACCTTTCAACCTTCTGAGATTGCGAAATTCGGCACCTGCCTGGCCATGGCCGCTTTCCTGAGTAGTCCGGGGGTAGATTTAAGACAATGGCGCGACCGCATTTTTGCTTTCAGCATCTTTCTCATACCCACAGTGCTGGTATTGCTGCAAAGCGATACCGGATCTGCCCTGGTGTTTTTTTCCTTCATGTTGGTGTTGTACCGTGAAGGCTTGTCGCCCGCACTGTATGCCATAGGATTTGGCACAGCAGCGCTGGTAATTTTAGGCTGGAAGTTTGAGCATCCATCCTACACCGCCTGCTGGCTCATTCTTGCCGTGAACTACCTGTTGATTCGCCGATTTAAAGAACAACGAAGAATATG
>JADZFI010000180.1 GCA_020850025.1 Saprospiraceae bacterium | reverse complement strand
TGTAGGAAGGCATTTTTTTCCGCCGGTATTCATCAAAAAGTATATTGATCTGCTGGCTTTGTACAAATACAACACCTTTCACTGGCACCTCACAGAAGATCAGGGCTGGCGCATAGAGATTAAAAAATACCCTGAATTGCAGCGTGTGGCCTCCTGTCGAAATGAAACCCTGATAGGGCATTATGGCGACCAGCCGCACCGCTTTGATGGCCGTAAGTATTGTGGTTTTTACACCCAGCGCGAGATCAAGGATATTGTGGAATATGCCCAGAAACGCTTCATTACCATTATTCCGGAAATTGAAATGCCTGGCCATTCCCTTGCTGCCTTATCCGCCTATCCTGAACTGGGTTGCACAGGCGGCCCCTACGAGGCGGCCACCAAATGGGGGGTGTTCGAGGATGTCTATTGCGCCGGCAATGATAAAACTTTCCATTTCCTTGATGATGTATTGGCCGAGGTGGTGGAGCTTTTCCCTGGAAAATACATCCATATCGGCGGCGATGAATGTCCGAAGACCCGCTGGAATGCCTGTGAAAAGTGCAAAACCCGCATGAAAGACGAGGGCTTGAAAGATGCCCATGAACTGCAGAGCTACTTCATTCGCCGCGTGGAAAAAATGCTGGCCGTGCGCAACCGCAAGCTGATCGGTTGGGACGAGATCCTGGAGGGAGGGCTTGCTCCAACCGCTACCGTCATGAGCTGGCGTGGCACAGACGGTGGTATTGCTGCAGCCCGGGCAGGACACGATGCCATCATGACGCCCGGCTCGCACTGCTATTTTGATCATTACCAGAGCGATCCTGCTCAGGAACCTACGGCCATTGGCGGACTCACCACGCTGGAAAAGGTGTACAGCTATGAGCCGGTGCCTGACGGACTTACCCCGGAACAGGCAAAGCGTATCCTGGGCGCTCAGGGTAATGTGTGGACCGAATATTTGTCCAAACCCGAACAAGTGGAGTACATGGCCTTCCCGCGCGCCTGCGCGCTCGCAGAGGCGGTATGGAGCAACAAAGACCGGCGCAACTGGACCGACTTTGCCCGGAGAATTCAACAACACTTGAACCGACTGGATGCAGCAGGGGTGAAATTTTCCAAAAGTTTTTACGATGTAACAGCTTCATTTTCAGGTAATAAGGTGGCGCTTAAGGCCAACGATCCTGCCCTGGAAATTCGTTATACCACCGATGGGAAGCCCCCGTCACTCAATTCTCCCAAGTATGTATCGCCCATCCCGATCACCAAAACCACTACCGTAAAAGCCGGGGTGTTCAGCAGGGTGCGTCCGCTCGGGAAGGCCATGGCAGTACAATACTTCATTCACAAAGCCACCGGGTTGAAGTATGCCATGACTGCCAAACCCGAACAATATACAGGAGGTGACGAGCATGCTTTGACTAACGGCATCACCGGAGTGGTAAAACTTTGGAAAAACTGGGTTGGCCTTCAAGGCAAAGACCTGGATCCGGTGATCGATTTCGGGCAGGCTACCGCCTTTACCAAAATTACCTTCAACTTCGTCAATGCCAAAGGCTCCTGGATTTGGCCCCCCAAAAGCGCAGAGGTATTCGGCTCAGAGGATGGCGCCAACTTCAAGTCGCTGGCAACCAAAACCTTTAATGCCGAGGACTACCAGGGTGAATCCGCTGAAACCGTAAAACTGGATACGCCTGGCGCCAAATATCGCTACCTGAAACTGGTCGTAAGGCACCATGGAACCATACCCAAAGGAGAAGCGGGAGCAGGCAGCCCAGCCTGGCTCTTTGTGGATGAGATCATCGTCGAGTGATGCGTGGGATGCCACGGATTTTTGTTGGGATGCCAAGAATTGGTTGAACGCGGATGACGCGGAGGACACGGATTTTTGGTGGGATTTTGAACGCGGATGACACGGAGGATACGGATTTATATTTTGGATGTCGTAGATTTTTGGAACACGGATGACACGGATTTTATTGTATTGGATTACCTGAGACCTCATGCGGAGCGCCATCTGCGGGCCATCTGCGAGATCTACGGGAAAAAATCTGTGTGAAATCTGTGCAAACAATCTGTGTAAAATCTGTGCGAAATAATCTGTGTGAAATAATCTGTGTGAAATAATCTGCAGGGGGTGACCTAGATATTTACCAACCCGGAAGGCAGCATATTTTCCGTCAGCCCCTTATCATTGTTCCAACAAACGTGACAACCAACACCTATGGCGAGCCTTTCAACTCAGGAAAAAAACAATCCGCGCACCATTAACGGATGGGCGTTCTTCGACTGGGCCAATTCGGCCTATGCGCTGGTGATAACGGTGGCAATTTTCCCGGGATACTTCCTTGAACTGACCAATGATACAGTCAATGTATTGGGCATGCGTATATCTGACAGCACGCTCTATGCCTGGAGCATTGCGCTGGCTTATCTGGTCATTGCATTTTTATCCCCCCTCTTATCCGGAATCGCCGATTATGGTGGCAGGAAGAAGGTCTTTCTGCGTTTTTTCACCACTTTGGGTGCATTGGCGTGCATTTCCCTGATGTTTTTTACGGGGATGTCTACGCTTTGGGTTGGGGTTGTTGGTTTTATCCTGGCCACCATCGGTTTTGCAGGAGGCATCGTATTTTATAATGCTTTTTTACCCATTATTGCCACGGAAGACCGATATGACGATGTGAGTGCCAAAGGTTTCAGCTACGGATTCATCGGGAGTGTGATTTTGCTGGTAGCCAATTTGGTGATCATCATGAACTATGGTTGGTTTGGTTTTCCTGACGGGTTGCGGGCGGTTCCAACAGCCTTTGTAATGGTGGGACTGTGGTGGCTGGGTTTTTCCCAGATTCCATTGAGAAGATTGCCTGATGACAAGCCGCAGGGGAAAATGGAAAATTTGG